>NZ_RQHK01000004.1 GCF_004770475.1 Leptospira mtsangambouensis | reverse complement strand
GTCGCGCCGACGCCAACGCCTCCTTCGGAGGCTCGGCTACAGGGAACTTCGAGAAGCCTAGTTCGTTATGCGTAATTTTTAAAATCGGAGTTTAAGATGGAAAACGTAACTTTCAATGAAATTAAATCTTTAATCAATTCAATTGATAAAGAAATAAATACTAACTCAAATTTGGAATATAACAAAGAAAATGTTTCCAAAGAGTTTGAAGAAAAAATCAATTTCCATAATGATAAAAAGTCAGTTTTAGGAATTGATATTTATCAATATTCAAAATTTCCATTTAAAGAACAATCCCTGATACCTTTTTTAATCAAGTTCATTATAGAAAAATCTAAAAGAGAAATTCTAAACAATGATAAATTTCTTTTTCAGAATTTAATAGAAAATGATATATTGAATTTGGATTATATAAATACCGGGGATGGAGGTTTTTTTATCTTTGAAACACCATTACATTCAATAGTATTCTCAATTTATGTTGAATTTTATTTTAGATCATTTAATTCAGGGAAATTTTTACCGAAATTGCGCACATATCTTGGGCCATTAACACTAAGATATGCGAATACATTTGATACTATTTTTAAATTCGATAACAATTTTTATGGTCCTGGTATAATTAACAATGCTCGAATTTTGAGTAAGGATAAATTAAATAGATATCTAATCGATGAAAACACCTACAATTGGTTTTTATTTAAAATGAACGGCATTGAATCGTTAAGAGCAATTAAATTAGAAGAATTAATTAATACTGAACCATTCTCCAATTACACAAGTAAAGATTTAACTGGTAGCGAATATTCTGCAATTTCCAAACATTATGCTGTTGGTGCTCAAAATTTTGGAATTATAGAATCTCATATACAGAAAATTGGAACTATAGCTGCTAAAAAAGATCTATTTTCTATTTACAATCTTCACCTTCAATTTACTGCCCGATTACATAATAATATTCTCGATAATAATGGAAGTTTAGAAGGAACGGACATCATATTTTCTCTCGGAAATTTAAACACAACTGGTATAATTGTTGAATAAAAACTACGCATAACAGCGTGGAAACGCTGCGCTTCGGCACTTGCGGCCTCGCTTGGCCTCCGGCACATTCCCTTTCTGTCACTCGCTCGCATACGCAAGCTACGTGCCAGTCCCTAACGTCCCGTTCCGGGACTCAGGGTCAGGGAACGTCGTCTCCCCTAGTTCGTTATGCGTAATCCCCTAAAACCAAACTGAATAAATATTATGAAATTACCAACATATGATGAAATGATGAATCCTCTATTAAATTCCTTAAAGGAACTTGGAGGATCAGGCACAATTGATGAAATTAATGAAAAAGTCTTCAATTTGATGCAACTTCCCAATAATATTCTCGAGATACCTCATGGAGACAAAGGATCTAGAAGTGAAGTTGAGTATCGATTGGCATGGACAAGGACTTATCTAAAAAGAGCAGGATTTTTAGAAAATTCCTCTAGAGGGATTTGGTCTCTTACAAAAGCCAGCAAAGATATAAATGAATTAAACCCGAAAGACGTAGTAAATCTAGTCAGATCTATTTCAAAATCAGAGAAAAAAGAAAAAAATGAAATATCAGAATTTGATAGCAATGATCTTGATGCTCCAGAAGAATTTCAAGATTGGAGAATAACCTTAAAGAATATTCTCTTCGATATAAAGCCAGATGCCTTTGAAAGACTTTTTAAAAGAATTCTTAGAGAATCTGGATTTCACCAAGTTGAAGTTACAGGAAAAAGTGGAGATGGAGGAATTGATGGAAAAGGAATATTTAGAATAGCTGGATTCATTAGCTTTAATGTTTTATTTCAATGTAAAAGATATAGGGAAAATTCTATCACAGCTTCTGAAATCAGAGATTTTAGAGGGGCATTACAAGGAAGAGCAGACAAAGGATTATTTGTAACAACAAGTTCCTTCACTAGAGATGCGGTAAAAGAAGCAACAAGAGATGGTGCACCTCCTATTGATTTAATAGATGGAGATGCGTTACTCGATAAATTAAAGGAATTAAAACTTGGATTGGATATCGAAATCGTAGAAAAAATAGAAATAAAGAAAGAGTGGTTTGATTCCCTCTAAAAAGGGGACTACGCATAACATCGGCTAATCGCTGCACTTCGGCACTTGCGGCCTCGTTTGGGCTGCGCCACATTCCTCTCCGTCACGTCTCTTGCCTTCGCAAGATTCGCGCCGACGCTAACGCCTCCTACGGAGGCTCAGCTACGAGGAACGTCGATTAGCCTAGTTCGTTAATTGCAATTGGTCAATCAGTAGAAGAAAACGCGCAAATTTTTTATGTGAGTGTTGTCGATTTCAGCTAGAAGAAATACAACGCTGTGTTACTCCATTTACGGGTTTTTAATGATTAGTGCTTTTTTAAGAAATAAGAGAAAATTTGCGCTCGAAAGTGTTGGCTTGCGATAGAAATTTCATTAAATACGGACCAACTGCAATTAACAACGGTTTCTCGCTTCGCTTGGGTCCTTATCCGCTCGTTACGGACTTCTGTTTCGCTACGCTGAAGTCCTACTCTTCGCGGGGCCCGCGCTCGGCCTATGGCAAATTTCCTTCCGGCACGCTTCTTGCTTCGCAAGAAGACGCGCCGACGCCAACGCCTCCT
>NZ_RQHK01000002.1:1250000-1411831 GCF_004770475.1 Leptospira mtsangambouensis | reverse complement strand
AGGAGGCGTTGGCGTCGGCGCGCTTTCTTGCAATGCAAGAAACGTGACGGAAGGGAATTTGCCGTAGGCCAAGCGCGGGCCCCGCGAAGAGTAGGACTTCAGCGTAGCGAAACAGAAGTCCGTAACGAGCGGATAAGGACCCAAGCGAAGCGAGAAACCGTTGTTAATTGCAGTTGGTCCGTATTTAATGAAATTTCTATCGCAAGCCAACAAATTCGAGCGCAAATTTTCTCTTAATTCTTAAAAGCACAAATTCTTTAACACGCGTAAATGGAGTAACACAGCGTTGTATTTCTTCTAGCTGAAATCGACAACACTCACATAAAAAATTTGCGCGCTTTTTTATACTGACTGACCAATTGCAATTAACGAACTAGTCTTCCCGAAGTTCCCTGTAGCCGAGCCTCTGAAGGAGGCGTTGGCGTCGGCGCGACTTCTTGCGAAGCAAGAAGCGTGACGGAAGGGAATTTGCCGTAGGCCGAGTGAGGCCTTGTGCCGAAACGTAGCGGGAAGATGCTGTTATGCGCAGTAAATTAGTCAAAATATCCATTAATTATTTCATTTAAAAATTCTGCAAAATTTTTCCATTTCTCAATTGGTGCAAGTTCTTCGTGACTAAAACGTAATATAAAATTAAATTCATTGGATTTTGGATCTAAATTGAAAGAATACCAATCCCCGTTGATACTTTTTGCGAAGTGGAAAAGCTCGTTTGTTTCATAATTTTCGAAATCATAATTTTCAAAATTTTTATTTATTTCGTTATTAAACTCAGGTAACTCTTGATCTGACATTATTATTACTTCTGAATCTAATTCCGGTCCGTTGGATATTTTTAATATATCAATTATTTCAGCTGGTATATTCGGAATTGTTTTCTTTAAGCCGGTTGGATGATTTTCTCCATTTGATTTAAGATATTTCTTTAGTTTTTTTAATGAGTCTTCAAATTTAATAGAGAGAGCTGGTTTTTCTTTCTTTAGATATTTTTCATAGCATTGAATTGAATATTTTTTTACTATTTCAAATTCAGATTGAGTATATAGTGGAGTTGGAAATTTTGCTTCAATATCCAAATTTTCAATTCCGTAAGGAGGCTGGTCTAAAATTTCAATTGGTTTAAGGTTTTCCTTTTTTATTAAGTTTTCTTTTAAAAGCTCAAATGCTACTTTTTTATTGATAAAGAGTGTTCTCCTTCTGTCTTTTCCAACAACTGTATCCCAACCGAAGGCGAAATCAGTTTCTGGTAAGTGCTGTTTTAAATATCGTCTCGTTGACAATATTGTTAGGTCTGAATTTTCGAATAATTCAAATAGCAAGGTATGATTTTCATTTGTGAATTTAAGATCTTTTTTTAAATGTTTATTGGAAAAATTACTAATACCATTTCTATAAGCTTCATTTGTGGCTATTTCATTGTCAATATTCACAAGTTGGTTTATATCAAACCAATCATGATCTACACCTTTTCCGATAGGAATTTCTGCAACAGGTATAAACCAATTTTTTGCCTTATATTTTCCTGTATCACTTAGCCACAGAAATTTAATTCCTGAGAAATTTTTTTCAATTATAAATCTTTGAAGTTTTTGAGAGAAGAAGAGAGAGTAATATATAGAGTCTACAATGTTTTCAGTCTCAGGAAATTTATAAATTTTCCCTTCAGGATACAAATGATTAAATTTAGAAGCGGAAATAAGATCGTGAACTAGAGAAGATGAGACTAATTCATACCATTCAACATCTTCGTTGTCAATATACGATTGTGTGAGAGTGCAAAATCCATAAAAATTTGCTACCTTATTATTTAAGTATATTTTAGCTAAAGAATAAAAACTGTTAAACTTATCTGAGTTAATATCAAGAAGTGCCCAATAAGTACTATAGTTTTTCAAGCCTAGATCGGAATAAAATTTTCTGGAAAAATCTAAGCTATCTTTTTGCTCTAAAAGTTTAAAATTGAAGGATAATATTTCTTTGTATTTCATTAGTTTAATTTATTGCGCATAACGAACTAGACTAACCGACGTAGGCTGTGCCCTGAGTCCCGGAAGGGACGTTAGGGATTGGCACGAGGCTTGCGCAAACAAGAGGAGTGCCAAAAGCCTATGTGTCGTAGACCGAACGAGGGCGTAAGTCCCGAAGTGAAGCGGTTAGTCGCTGTTATACGCCGTTTGTTAATGATAACGCTTCCATTTAATTTATTTCGAAAATGAGTTTAGCGTGGCTTTTTATTTTTTCGAAAGTGCCAAAGAGCGATATTAGTCCCCAAACAATTACATCGGAAATATTTATTTTGTCAAAATAAGGATCATTGAACTTACTTAAAATATAAAATATCGCGAAGGGAATTGTTGAAATTAATATAGATAGATTTTTAAAGTATAGAAAGGAAAATAGAACTAAGAAATTTAGAATCCAAAATACTCTAAGCTGCAAAATAATGAAGTTTTTACAGAATGCTATTGGAAAGCAATCATAATAAAGACGAGATTCATATCCGAAAGTTAAATGAATTCCAATGTAAATAAGAAGTATGAAAAGAAAGTAGCTTCGTATGGAGTTTTGTTTCTTTTTTAAAATGATAGATTTAAATAATTTTAATAAGTATAAGGGGAATATGGTTTTCTCGGTTTTCATTATTTTCTAGATATTTAAATATACTATAAGGATTACGGCAGAGAAAAAGAAAAATATTGTCAACGTAAAAGTGACGTTGTTAAGATCCAGTGTGTTTTCTTCGTTAATAGTTTTTATTGATTGGGGAAATATGATAATTCTTTTTTTATAGCCGACGTATTTTTTTCGGTTAATAGTTGAAGTACCGCAAGTTTCAATCTCATCTTTTTGAAGGTTTTCCTGTAATTTAGAAATACAATAGATTCCAGGTATTATGTAATACTTTTCACCATTTATTTGTTCTGTTTGTGCACTGATAATGGTTAGAAAAAGAAATAGAAAAGAAAGTATGAAAGAGACAAAAATTGAAATTATCATTTAATCTATATTTGGATCTTGTTTACAATTTTATTAACAAATGGCGTATAACGAACTAGTCTACTCGACGTTTCCCGACCCTGAGTCCCGGAGACGGGACGTTAGGGACTGGCATGTAGCTTGCGAAGGCAAGGCGAATGCCAGAAGGGGAATTTGGCGTAGCCCGAGCGAGGCCGTAGTGCCGAAGCGTAGCGGTAACACGCTGTTATGCGACGTACATTCTATTCGTATTTCTTTGGGAAGCTGATTAGTTCTTTGACGTATATTGTTAAACAGAATATTAAATAGAAATTTAAAGATTCTAGTATTAGTGAATTTAATCTTAAAAAAAAATTGAAGTTGAAGTTCAGGTTTTTAAAAAACACTTTTTCAAAATAACTTATGATATTAAAATTGAAATAAATTGAATGTAGCCCATCACTGAAATCATTTCGTATTAAATTTATTAAAAAAGTATTTATGGTTATGGAAATGATTAAAAAAAATAAAGGTCTTTTGAATCGACGATATCCGGCATGTAAGAAATATAGTAATTGCCTCCAATAATTATTTCTAGAGCTAAAGTAATGGTGATAATTTATTAAACTTTCTTTGATTTTATAGTCTGTTAATGTGGAGGAAATTTCGTTGATTGATTTAATTAATATTGACTGATTGTAGGCAAATCCTAAACTGCTTTTTTCAATTTTCGGGTCTTCTCGATATGTATATTTTCCATCTCCAATTTCTTCTGCGTAGATTCTTGGTTTAAAGAAGCTTATTTTATTTTTAAATTTATTGATGATACTTTTAAATGATAGTTTCGTTTCATATGGAATCAGAAAGAGAACTTCTCCTGGAATATATTGTTCAGGTTTTCTAAAATAGAAGTATAAGAATTTTTCAAATAAGTTATATTCTTTTGGTATTTTTTTGGTTATTAGATTTAATGATGAATCAAAATATAGGTATTTTATAATTTTTTCTTTAGAGAATTTGATGGAGACATTTTGGATTGTTAAATTTGAAATGTTTTTTGCCTTAAAAAGAAAAAGGCTTAATCCGGAAATATTTTCCAAGAATATGTTTTGTGCTGTAGTATCTAGGTAATCAATTGAACAGTTTTTCATTCTTAAGGTTTGGTTATTTGATTCATTTGAATGTTTAAAGTAGCCTATTTTGGAATTTTCAAAATATAAATTATTCTCTATACTTTCCATGTATGACTCAAAGTGTTCTATCTTACAATTTCTGAAATAGATTTGTTTATCGAAGCTTAAATTGTTTCTTATCGAAGTAAAGCTTTGATTTAAGATATATATTTTTTGAATTTCGGCATATCCTAGTTTTTTTAAGAAAATATCAATGGAGAAGTGGTTTTTTGACGTTTCAGGGTTAATGGCAATTAATACCATTTTATCCAATAGACTCTTTCGAATGTTTGAATATGATCTTTTCGTATTTTTTGATAATAGTTTTAGTAAATTCAGTTTGAAAATAAATTTTCCATTTTTGAAATTTCCTAATGAATTTGAATCTACAAAAATTATTGAATCATTTTTTAATAAGTCCTCGCCCTCACATCCACAAGATTCAACAAATTCAAGAGTTGGATAGGTAAGTGAGGTAGGAGATGTTTCAAAGTAAGAAAATTGAAAGTAGTATTGTTCCATTTTAGTTTTATTCATGTATGTCGCATAACGAACTCAGCTAACCGACGTAGGCTGGCCCTGAGTCCCGCATGGGACGTTAGGGACTGGAACGACGCTTGCGTAAGCAAGAGGAGTGCCAGAAGCCTATGTGCCGCAGGCCGAGCGAGGCCGGAAGTGCCGAAGCGAAGTGGTTAGCGGTAGTTATACGCTGGCCAGAATGTATAGGTAGTTTTTTTTAGAATATAAATTCTTGATTATATTTAATCTTACTTGTGAGCAAATTTATCCGCATATAAATCTAAAACCTTTTTGATCATAGATTGATACGGAACACCGGATTTCTTAGACTGGTCTTTGAAAAAACTAATGCTTTTTTTGCTTAGTAATATTGTAACTTTTGAGTTATCTTCTTTAATAATTAACTTATCAGGAGGAGGTAGAAAATCATCCACAACTAGAGAAGAATTGATAGCTTTCGAAATGTTATTCGGGGTTTTAGTATAAATTGTTTTCTTTTTCATAAAGTTTTTTTCCCTCTCTCCAGAACCCAGCACCAAAAATTCTGATATTTTTTCCTCTTAATGTAAAGCGCACTGTAATAATTCCGTCTGGAATTAAACCGAAACAAAAGAAGCGTTCTTCTGATTCAGTTGTATGCAAAATATCTTTCGAAATGATTCTGTTGTTATCCAGAAAAGCAAGTTGTGCCGTATAAAAGTCAACCCCGTGCTTTTCTAAATTTTCCTGATTTTTCTTAGAATCCCATTCAAACTCCACAGTTAAATTCTATACACTAGTCGTATGTATGTCAATACATATATTTGACTGTATTTTTTGACTTTGTCTCGAATTTTTTATTCTAAGGATAGATTCTTCTGGCTTGCGTATAACGAATTAGACTAACCGACGTAGGCTGTGCCCTGAGTCCCGGACGGGACGTTAGGGATTGGTGCGACGCTTGCGTAAGCAAGAGGAGTGCCAAAAGCCTATGTGTCGTAGACCGAACGAGGGCGTAAGTCCCGAAGTGAAGCGGTTAGTCGCTGTTATGCGAAGTTTGATAGGCTAACCTTCGTATTCATAAAAAATCCAAGAATTATTATGCTTATCCTTTTCTTCTTTACGATCGCCAAACAAACTTGAGTCTTTTCTATCCTTTATTGTTAAATAGACTGACTCCGAAATATTGATTTTATAGCTTTTCGCAAAATCCATAATTCTTTGTGCTCCAATAATGCCAGGACCTGAAATATTAATTCGATCATTCACATCTTTGACAATGGTATCTCTAGATTTGTTTATTCCAATGCGAACAGGTATAGTTTCAGTTCGAAAACTTGCTCTCAATTCCGAGGCAATGTTTATAGTAGCAAGGGCATTTTCAGTAAGTATTGATATTGCAACACCGTCTCCAGTAGGTAGCAAGATAAATTGACTTTCTAAGCTATACTTTTGTATTGAATTTTTTACTATTTTATTTAATTTTTCGATTACAGTTAATCTTTCTAAGTGTTGCCTTTTCGAAAAACCAACTATATCAATAAAAATAGTCTCTATTTCTGGGTCTTTATTTATATAGTCATCCGAGATGCTCGTGAAATCTTTTTGTCTATTAAATGGACTTATTTCTATTTGTTCCTTTTGTGTGGAAGGGATTAATTCTAGAGATTCAATAAATGAAGATAAATATGCAGTTTGTTTTTTAAGTCTTTCTCTAGTGAAATTGGTTTTGTCTGTTAAATTCGAATTGATCTTTAATACAAGTAAACCTTCTGACCACTCATACTTTTCAACATAATATTTATTTTCAAATATGCGAGTAAACATTTCTGTATTAAAATTTGTCCACTTTTGATGTTCTGTTTTTAAATTTTCGTAGTCTGAATCTGAATTTACCTGCAATTCCAGTAGAGTTTTTCCTGATCTAATCCTCTGTTCAATTAATGATTTCGCTTCACTTTTGCTAATTATTAAATTGGGTGGATTTAGTGGTGGAGGAGTATGTTTTGCCATTATATTACTCTTTAATATTGATTTGAGAAAATTTTATCAAATTTCGCATAACGAACTAGGGGAGACGACGTTCCCTGACCCTGAGTCCCTGAAGGGGACGTTAGGGACTGGCACGTAGCTTGCGTATGCGAGCGAGTGACAGAAAGGGAATGTGGCGCAGCCCAAGCGAGGCCGCAAGTGCCGAAGCGCAGCGTTTCCCCGTTGTTATACGACGCGCTTGGCTTTAACTGGCTTTAAGCTCTTTATATTTTTTTATTGCTCTTAACTCATTTTTCAATTCATATTGTTTGATTTCTAAATCATAATGAGCTTGAATAGAGAGCCAGAACTCAGGAGAATTTCCGAAGAATTTAGAGAAACGCAGAGCTGTATCTGCTGTAATAGCTCTTTTCCCATGTATAATTTCACTAATTCTTTTTTGATCGATAAGAGTACTTTGCGCAAGTTTGTAAGCAGATAATTCCATAGGTTTAAGAAAGTCTTCTAATAGAATTTCCCCAGGATGAATGTTCATAAGTTCTTTATTCATACAGAATCTCCTTAATGATAATCTATGATTTCCACATTTTCGACAGAACCATTATTCCAATTGAAACAGATTCTATATTTCATATTGATACTTATTGAATGTTGTCCAGATCGGTCATCAGTAAGCTGGTGCAGTCTGTTTCCTGGTGGTGTTTTTAAATCCTCTAGATTTTTAGCACTATCAATATGGATCATTTTTCTTCTAGCGGTTCTTTGAATTTCCTTTGGAAATTTTTTAGATAGAGCACCATTCCATATAGCTTCAGTATCTTTGTCTCTGAAGGATTTTATCACAAATCAATACTGGTGTACCGGGATACTGGCGTCAAACACTATTACTTATTATTTTAGGATATTTTTATATGGAACAAAGATTTCGAAAAAATGAGTTGTTCGTTTTTTCTTTGCTAAAACGTATCAGACAGATTTAAAATTAGTAATTTAAGCTTCCAAGCATGTCGTATAACGAACTAGTGGAGACGACGTTCCCTGACCCTGAGTCCCGGAACGGGACGTTAGGGACTGGCACGGAGTTTGCGGATGCAAACGAGTGACAGAAAGGGAATGTGGCGCAGCCCAAGCGAGGCCGTAAGTGCCGAAGCGCAGCGTTTCCGCGCTGTTATGCGTAGTTAGTGCTATTTAAGTTTCCAAGCTTTAACCGCTAATTTAGCAAGTTCGGACTGCCTTTTATCTATTGAATCTTTATTCCACTCAGATAAATGTACTAATGAATTTGTAAGTTTAAACATAGAAGTTTGATAAACACTTTTTTTCTTTCCAAATGAATCGTCTCTCAGCATTGAGTTGCTTCTTTTCTTTAATAAACAAAGATTTCCAATTCTTCTGAAATAGAATTGATGATCTTCCTCTGAAAAGTAATTCCAGTTGTTACTCATTTTTTGTGGTAAAATATGTTCGAGTGTTATTTGATCTGAGTTTTGATTAGGAATTTGTTCAGGTTCTTTTTCTGCATTAAGATTTTTTTCTAATGATATTAATAAATAACGTGCGACTTCTGGTTTATTAGAAGAATAAACTGAAAATGCTTTTTCAAATTCCTCATCAGAGGGTATAATTTTCTTCATTTCTTCAAGTAAAGAATCAGCTGTTTTTATTTTTTTGTCGGTTATCATTTTTGCCTTTTCTGAAAAATTTATTTCAAGGCCAGAGCTTCCCAATCTTCCACTCACTATGAACCTTATAGTCCAGGATAATAGTCTGCTAACCGCAAGTTCTAATTCCTTTTTGTCAAAACACTGTAGCATTGATAAGAGTAACGGTCTATTTTGTTGCATTCCAAGCATCTTTAGGACTGAGATTGATTCTCTCGTTTCATTGTTATATTTTTCCCAAACTTCGTGATCAGTGTTGAGTAACGCAGTATAATAGTAAGATCCAAAAACTAGATTTTCTGAAAGTTGAGTTGCTTCGTTGCTTGTTGTAATTCTGTTTTTTATTTTGCTAAATAATTCTCTTTGTCGAGTAAGTCCCTCCTGTGTTGACCAATAATGTCTTATAAAATCCACTAGCAGATTCTCTTTGTCTATCGCTTCTAGATAGGTATTCATCTCGATCCAATTTGATTGAACAGAATTTATTTTTTTTCCAGCTTTAGAAAACAATAGGTTTTTCAATAAATCTGAAACAGTGAGTACTAAACCTCTATCATTCAGCGTTTCGAAAATTGTATACGCATACGAATAATCTTCTACTTGAATCCAAATTACTTTTACATTCTCTTTGATGAATGTAATCCATTTTGCTATATTTTCATTCTTTTCTTTTGATCCGATAATTTCTTTTCTAATAAATTTAAGTGCGATATTATATGCGAGGGAAAGTTTCTCGTGAGAAACTTTGTTGAAACTAGTTAGTTTTCGTTTTTCTCTTGAAACAATGTGTTCAGTATAGAATATATTATCGTATGTATTAAGTTCAAGGTTTTGTATTAATTCTAATGTTTCGATATCTCTTGAAAATAGATAATCTTTTTCAATAATTTCAGCTCTTACGTTGTCTCCGAGTTCAATTAGAATGTCTCTGATAGCTGTTAATAGAATAGAAGTTGTCGCAATTCTTTGTTGCCCATCAACAATTTCGCTTTGACCATCTTCTTTTCGTAATACTACAATCGAACCGAGAAAATAGTCTTCATTTTTATGAGATATCGATTCGTTTATATCTTCAAATAAATCATTAATTTGTTTTTCTTCCCATGAATAGGATCTTTGGAATGGTGGAACACTTAGTTTACCTTCTGAAAGTACTTTTCCTATACCTTTGATATCGATTTGTGATTTATCTATTCTATTCATTTTAATTTGTTCATTTTTTAATTTGCACTAATTACGCATAACGAACTAGGCTTCTCGAAGTTCCCTGTAGCCGAGCCTCTGAAGGAGGCGTTGGCGTCGGCGCGACTTCTTGCTGGGCAAGAAGCGTGACGGAAGGGAATTTGCCGTAGGCCAAGCGCGGGCCCCGCGAAGAGTAGGACTTCAGCGTAGCGAAACAGAAGTCCGTAACGAGCGGATAAGGTCCCAAGCGAAGCGAGAAACCGTTGTTAATTGCAGTTGGTCCGTATTTAATGAATTTTCTATCGCAAGCCAACACTTTTGAGCGCAAATTTTCTCTTATTTCTTAGAAAGAACAAATCTTTTAAGAAGCGTAAATGGAGTAACACAGCGTTGTATTTCTTCTAGCCGGAATCGACAACATTCACATAAAAAAATTTGCGCGTTTTCTTCTACTGATTGACCAATTGCAATTAACGAACTAGGGGAGACGACGTTCCCTGACCCTGAGTCCCGTAAACGGGACGTTAGGGACTGGCACGTAGTTTGCGGATGCAAACGAGTGACAGAAAGGGAATGTGTCGCAGACCAAGCGAGGCCGTAAGTGCCGAAGCGCAGCGTTTCCGCGCTGTTATGCGAAGTGTCACTTATTACTTTTTTTCCTGATTTTTTTCTTTTTATCAGTTTCTTTTGTTAAGAAATAGGTTATGCCAGAGGCAATTATCATACCGAATACAAGGAGGAAAATTGTTGGTATTGTTATGCCATAAAAATTTACTGATTCTTTTCCTAGATTTGATGTTATTAATAAAAAAATAACAGAAACGAGAAAGCTACTTATAACTCCGATTGATATTTCTGAAAGATAACTTTTTGGATCGTGGTTTACTTTAAATTTCACATCTTTAATATCACTCTTTATTGTTTCAATATTATTAATCAATGTTACTACTGCAGCTTCATTCAAAGTTGGCGAATTTTGATTTATATTTGGTTTAGTGCTATCGCTTGAGTATTGTTGGTAACTGCTCGCAGGCCCGCTATCACTCGGATTTGTCTTCATTTTGAATTTTCCTCAAGCAAGCAAAGATTCGAAATGTAAGTAAATAATTTATCATAGTTGTCTTCGAATTTTTCAGACAGGAATTTAAGTAATTCTGTTGAACTTCGCAATTCTACTGTTGGAAAATACTCTTGATAATCAATAGTCAGAAGATATTTTATTTCTGATTTTATATCATTTGGGTCTAACACCTTTGATAAGTTTAAAATTATTTTATCAAAATTTTCTTCATTTTTTTTATTTAGAATAATTCCGAACCTAGTATTTATTTCTTCAAATTGGTCAATAGTATAATTATAACCTGAGAACCATCTAAATATTTCCAATTTAGTAAATTCGTTAATATCTTTTAGAGTAAGCGGAATTTCAAAGTAAACACCGAATCGATCAAATTTTAAATAATCGAATACTTGGATTAGTTTTTCATAGATTTCATTGAAATTTTCGATTTTTTGTTTAAAATCCAGTTTCGTATCATTATCTTTCTTTAATAATTCTGAGTATGTGAAACCTATTCGACTGGTAGAAATGAATAGACTTTCTTTGTTATCTTTTCTTTTAAAATCAAAGAAATTAATTAGCTGACTTCCACTTTCGACACTCATTGACTGGTTCCAGTTATTACCTTCTTTATTTAGTAAATCAAATAAAACACCGAATTTATTTAGTATATCATGTCTTCCACCTGGGAATCTGAGACCAATTGTTCGCCTGTTAATGTATTTAAAAATTTTTGTTAAATTGTAATCATGCTTTTCCATGTAAACTCCATGTTAATTAAATATTTATTATGACATTTCGCATAACGAACTAGTCTTCCCGAAGTTCCCTGTAGCCGAGCCTCTGTAGGAGGCGTTGGCGTCGGCGCGTCTTCTTGCGGAGCGAGAAGCGTGACGGAAGGGAATTTGCCGTAGGCCGAGTGAGGCCTTGTGCCGAAACGTAGCGGGAAGATGCTGTTATACGACGTTTCAAATGTCCAAGCACTCTGCTTTGTATATTTTATTCTTTTCAAATCCTAAATATTGTAAGTAGGATTTTTTAGTAATATTTGATTCATTAATATCTTTGAATTTTAATGTTTTGTTTTTTTTGTTAAATTCTATAAGAAAAATTATATTTGCCGTAACATTTGTTTTTCCGAATTCATTTCTTGTCTCGTCTTTACAATTCTTTTTACATGAAGAATTATTTTCGTTTTCATAACAGATGTTTAAACAATCAACTAGAGTGGAATCGTTAAATGAGATTTTTCCTTCAATTGAATTGTTATTCCAATTCCAGTATCCGATTTGTTGATTAAAAGAACTTCCTAGTTCAAAAGACGATAGAAAAAGAATATTTTCATTTAATAGTATTATATCAAAACTTCCAAAATTCAATTTTGCAGGTAGTGTAAACTTTTCCGAACAATTCGCATCATTTTCTAATTCTATATTGATGTATTTGGAGAAAACCCAACCTTTTGGTTCGATCAAATTAACCCAAATACCATTTTGAATGGTTTGATTTCCTGTATTTACTTTTAAAAGACGGATTCTATAATTAATTGAATTATCTAGATATTTTAGTTTTAAAGAATTTAAATTTGGTTTCGAAAATAAAGGTACTTTATCATTTCTGAGAGTTGCAGACACAGAATTTTCTGCATATATTAGGTTTGCAGTTAAGAGTATAAATAATATTTGTAAAAATTTCATTTTTTGAAATGTCGTATAACGAACTAGACTAACCGACGTAGGCTGTGCCCTGAGTCCCGGACGGGACGTTAGGGATTGGCACGACGCTTGCGTAGGCAAGAGGAGTGACAAAAGCCTATGTGTCGTAGACCGAACGAGGGCGCAAGACCCGAAGTGAAGCGGTTAGTCGCTGTTATACGCAGTATTGCATTATTAAATATTTTTTAATGCCACGCATAACTCTCTTCCAATTAGTTTTCCGAAATCAAAATACTCTTCTAACGCATCTTTTTCTAAACGAGGAGCAACATACGTGTAATTTTCAATAAATTCGAAATTTATTATCGGGTTTGAAATTGAATAATGATAAAGATTGTAGTTGAGTAGTGTTGTTTCATATTTTTTTGAATCTAAATTCTCAGAATTAATTTTTGAAATAGAATTATAATTTTTAATATTTTGTTCATCATCAAATTTAAAATGAAGATCAATTCTATTTATATTTTTAGTCATTACATTATCTGACAGGATTTCAAGAGTTTCAGACGAATTATTTAAAAATTTGGAAAATCCAATATATAAACTTATTCTTTTGTTAATAATTTGGCAACTTTTTAAAGAATTAATAATACCTCTGTATATATTTCCAGATTCGTTTTTGGTCTTTATGTACCCTAGGATACCTAAATGAATTACGTAGTCATTAATATTGCTATCGATATTCCTTAAATGATGTGTGTTCAATTTATTGAAATTGCGTTTTGTAATGCTGCAAGTTATTAAAAACGTCAAAAAAATTATTGAGATTTTTATTTTCATATAGAAATCAAATTTTGCAATATTGCGTATAACGAACTAGACTAACCGACGTAGGCTGTGCCCTGAGTCCCGGAACGGGACGTTAGGGACTGGCCACGACACTTGCGTAGGCAAGGGGAGTGCCAGAAGCCAATGTGTCGCAGACCGAGCGAGGGCGGAAGTCCCGAAGCGAAGCGGTTAGTTGCTGTTATACGAAGTTGCGTTTAGATAAATTAAATTATTTGATTTCAATGATTAATTTTCCATCTTTAATTAATTGGACGATTTCTTTAAAAGGATTATAGATTGGAAATAGACTCGTTAATAATCCAAGGAAAGAAATAATAGGGCCATACCTTACTAAAAATTGCGCGTCACCTTTTATTGCTGAAAAGCCTGAAAATAGTTGATCTAGTGGAGAGAAAAATATTATATATGTGACCAAGGTTAAAAATAGGGAGATTCCTAGTAGAGAATATTTTGAAAGTTTTTTATAAATTGCGAGAATAAAGTAAACTAGACCAGAAAGGATTATTATGCAAAGCGTTTTAATCATCATCATAAATATGTAACCGCCAATGTTAGATGATAATTTATCAATATCATTTACTAAAACGTAGAAAGCAGCATCAACTTTATTTGGCGAACTACCTGATATTTTTAATGTTCTTGAATATTCATCAAAATTTAAATCTATACGGCTAATAGATGCATCTCCTGATACAAAATAATTGTATGAAAAGCTATTAATTTGATCAGGTATATTTGATTCGAGAGGTATGATATTTGAATTTTCTATAGTTATTGAATGTTCTTTATTTTTCATTAACATTGTTTCATAAGTATTGCTTTTAGTTACTTGTGCATTGTCTTTTAATGAATCTATGCGATTAAGTAGATTTTGTAAATCAGAGTATGAAATTCTCATTGGTGGAATCTTATATTCTTTTGTATAAATCGTTTTTGAATTTATTGATATCGGAAATATAAGAATTGTAAGGAAAAAATATATTTTTTGGTGTTTAATCATTTTATTTTTCTTAATGTTTAAATTTAGCAATTTCGTATAACGAATTAGACTAACCGACGTAGGCTGACCCTGAGTCCCGAACGGGACGTTAGGGATTGGCACGACGCTTGCGTAAGCAAGAGAAGTGACAAAAGCCTATGTGTCGTAGACCGAACGAGGGCGTAAGTCCCGAAGTGAAGCGGTTAGTCGCTGTTATGCGCTGTAGCGTATTTATTATCTCTTTTTTTCTTCAGTTTTCCAATTCTTTTCTGTTTCATCGATTTTATTGATATATTTTAAGTTATATAAACAACTTGAAAAGAAAAAACAAAAACTTATTGTCATATACATTTTAAACATATTTAAAAGTCCTTTTGTTCGTCCTGAATGAGAGAGATTACTTCTGGTATGGTTTTTAAAGCAAGATTTTTCATACTCCTATCTAGAGCTAATTGGTAGAAATAATCAGGTTGCAATAATATAGTAGCTTCGCCGATTGCCTTAAATCTTCTGTTGAATGACTTATTTTTAAAATGAACAAAAATATTTATGTCTATAACAGCTATTGCATCGATCACAAAGAAACCTACTTCGGGTTCAATGAACATTTGGTTTACTTGAATTTCAATTTCCGGATTATCATTGGACGGTAGATTAGTAATAGTAAATCCAGAATTTTTGAGTTCGGTAATAAAAAGATTTTTTACGATTTCCTCTGCCTGAGGATTAATGAAGATATATCCCCTTTCGATTCCGAATCCATCTTTAAATATTCCTTGAAAAGTAATTTTGTTTCTGGAAAAACTTTTGTAACTTTCAGAATAATTTACTGAAATGGTTATATTCTTGTTAGTTTTTTCAGAATAAATAGGGTTTTCGTATTTATATTCGAAGGTTTTACTCGTAAGAATACATCCTAAGTTTATTAGAGAAATTATTAAATGTATTATTTGTTTAAATCTACTTAAATTCATTTGTTTTAAGTTTAGTTTTCGCTATAGCGCATAACGAACTAGGATTCTCGAAGTTCCGTGTCGCTGAGCCTCCTGCGGAGGCGTTAGCGAGACACGGAATTTGCCTTTAGGCCGAGCGCGGGCCCCGCGAAGAGCAGGACTTCAGCGCAGCGAAACAGAAGTCCGTAACGAGCGGAAAAGGTCCCAAGCGAAGCGAGAAACCGTTGTTAATTGCAGTTGGTCCGTATGTAATGAAATTTCTATCGCAAGCCAACAGAATCGAGCGCAAATTTTCTTTTATCTCTTAAAAATGCAGAAATCCTTTAACGCCCGTAAAAGGATTAACACAGCCTTGTATTTTTTTTCTAGCTGGAATCGACACACTCACACTAAAAAAATTTGCGCGTTTTCTTCTACAGACTGACCAATTGCAATTAACGAATTAGACTAACCGACGTAGGCTGACCCTGAGTCCCGGACGGGACGTTAGGGACTGGCACGACGCTTGCGTAAGCAAGAGGAGTGCCAGAAGCCTATGTGTCGCAGACCGAACGAGGGCGCAAGTCCCGAAGTGAAGCGGTTAGTTGCTGTTAAGCGAAGTTGTATATTATTCACTAATAGATTGTAAGAATAAGTTTATATTCTCGCTGTAATTCTTTTTATTTTTATTACAAAAATCACGAACTTTAGTATGAACTTTTGAGTTTGCTTTAATTGACCATCGTGCAGTTTGAGAAATTATTATTTGATTTAATGGTTTATTAGCAATTTCACTTGTTAATAAAATTTTTTCAATAAATTTTTCATTACCAGTAGCAAAGAAGGAATTCCATAGCATATCAAGTTGTTCGGCAGATGAGATTTCTACCTCTAGGAGGTTCATTGGCTTCATCTCATTTGAAATATTATTAATTGAATTGATAAGTTCTTTATTTTTTGTCTTTTTTAGAAGATTCTCTATAGTTAATTTTGAATACTTTGAATCACTCCAAAGTAAAGCTTGTGAAAATATAAAAATATCGTCGTCAGATAGCTTAGTTAAAGATTCGAACCAAATCGGAATATTTTCTTCGTTGTTCTTGAAAACTTCACCAAAAAAAGGTACAAAATGTCTTTCTAAGTTAGAATTAGAGGTAAGATTTTTGTCACGAATAAATAGTATTGCATTGGGAACTAGTTTTGGTTTAGGACTTGTGTAATAGAATGTTATAAAATTTTCTAGATTTCCCATTGAAGTTATTTTTTCTAATTTTTCGTATTCTGCCTCTTGAGCATTTAAGTTTGTTGTGAAAGCTGCTATGATTAGAATTAATTTTACTAATTTCATTATTTTTCCTTAATAAATTAAATTTATACAATTTCGCTTAACGAACTAGGGGAGACGACGTTCCCTGACCCTGAGTCCCGAACGGGACGTTAGGGACTGGCACGTAGTTTGCGGATGCAAACGTGTGACAGAAAGGGAATGTGGCGTAGCCCAAGCGAGGCCGTAAGTGCCGAAGCGCAGCGTTTCCCCGCTGTTATGCGCTGCGACTTTTATCTAAATACCTTTAACTGTAGTTTCTTTTTAACTTTTACTTAGAAATGACCAATAACTATAGGAGAAAGATTATAAACTGAAAAGACAACAAAGGAAACAGTTAATCCTATTTTTAAAATTTTGTCAGGTCCAGAAATTATTTTTAATTTGTTTAAAGATTCCGTAGAATTAAAATAAAGTTTTATTTCTCTATATTGTTGTTCAAGTTCTCTTGAGAAATTTAGATTTATCAGAGAATTGTTTTTTGAAATAATACCAATAGTAGAATACCAAAAACTATTATCAAAGTATATTGATTTTATTTGATTTATTTCAAGATGAATTTCCTTGAATGGTAGTTCGATATTTTTGTGACTAATAATGATTTCATTTTCGGAAAAAGCTAAAATAGGTAATTTGTTATTTAAGACAACATAAGAAAACATTTTACGCATAAATAATGTAAGAGGGGAGTAGATAAGAAAAGGTAAAAATGAATTTAAAATTGTAGAATAGATAATTACTATAAGCAAAATCCATGGAGTATATCTTCTGTGTTCATGCCTAATATATATTCTTACTTCATATAATTTTTGTTTATTTTGAAAAAAGTTTAACATTGAATGATAAGTTAATTATTTTTAGTTTAGATTACCTTTACAGGAAAGTTTAAGTCGTTGCGCATAACGAACTAGGGGAGACGACGTTCCCTGACCCTGAGTCCCGACGGGACGTTAGGGACTGGCACGGAGTTTGCGGATGCAAACGAGTGACAGAAAGGGAATGTGGCACAGCCCAAGCGAGGCCGGCAATGCCGAAGCGCAGCGTTTCCCCGTTGTTATACGACGTTCGGAGTTAGAGAGGGGAGCTACAGTTCACCTGTTATTAGTTTTTCTATTTTATCTTTTGGCGATTTATAATCATTGTCACCAAAACCTTTAGAATTCATTTGTATTTTTAATTTTTCGAAATTTAATCCAGTACATGGTCCAGAAGGATTTGAATTATTTATTCCCGCCATCCAATTACATGCCATTTTGAAATAACCGAAAGCATTTGGATGAATACCATCAGGTGAGTAATCATTTTGATCATTTAAGAGATTAAACATATTTACTACCCTGACTCTAGCTTTTATAATTGGTGGTAGAGCGTTATATTTACTATCAATAAGACTATTGTATAATTGTATTTGGGAATTTAGATTTGAAAACTGTTGATTAATGGAAGAAATTTGAATTATTTTAGCAACAACGACAGTAGTATTTGTATTTGCTGCTAGAATGTTATTAATAATAATAAATAGGTTATTAGCAGCAGTTTCGTAAGACTTATTCTGTAGAATATCATTTGTACCAGCATGTAATAATGTAAAGTTAGAAAAACTAGCGAAGGTTGAGATTTGAATTAGCTGGTCAGTTCGATAACCTGGATAACCATCATGAGTTTGAGTATTAGTTATCCATTGCAAATTATAGGATCCACCGCTTTGGTAACCTTCAGTAGTAAAATATAATCCTAAACCTTGAGTAGCAAGTAAAGTCAACCATCCTCTATATCCACCTCCAGCCAATGCAGGAGGCATACAAAGTTGTTGGTTAATTTGTGCAACGTAACAATTACCCCAATCAGAAAAACCAACACCATAAGTGATAGAATCACCGAACGGTCGAATAAGAATGGGCTGTAACGATTGTGCAGTTAAACTAGTTAAGTTGGAATAGATGACTAGTAGACAGGCAAATAGGATTTTCTTAATATTTTGTTTCATATTTTTCTCTTTTTTAAAAATTTATTCCGACGAATGTCGTATAACGAACTAGACTAACCGACGTAGGCTGACCCTGAGTCCCGTACGGGACGTTAGGGATTGGCACGACGCTTGCGTAAGCAAGAGGAGTGACAAAAGCCTATGTGTCGTAGACCGAACGAGGGCGTCAGTCCCGAAGTGAAGCGGTTAGTTGCTGTTATGCGAAGTTCCAGGGCTACTCAGGAAGAGCTTCTTATTGTTTTTTTCGTTAATTGATATTTTTTTTTGGACTTTTTTTTCAATATTGATTAAATATTGGGAATTTTGATGCCAATTAAATAATCTTTGATATTTAGCTAACAGAGTATCGCATATTAAATTAGTAGCAGGCTTTTTTTCATATTTAATCCTACTCCAAAGCGAGTTTGTGTGGTGCCTAAGAGCTCAAACCCGCATGATTTGTAGAAACCTTCAGCATGAGGATTCCCAACTACATGTAAAAAATCCGCACCCGAAAATTTTGCCTGGGTACAACATCGTTTAATGAGTGCCCGACCAACACCTTTTCGCCACACATTTGGTTTAACGAATATAGCATCAAGTTCGGAATTTCCATCGTCGCGAGGAAGAACTGCAGCGAATCCCAATATTGAACCTTCTACCTCCGCGACAAAAACCCCGCCGGCCTCGATTTGTTTAATTGGAAGTTCAATTGCATCTGGATTTATCAATAGAACTTCTCGATCACCCGGATTATTCAAAGAGGCCTCCCATTGAATTTCCTCAAGAGTTTTTTGCTCGCTGACTTTTGCTATTCTTACTTGTAATTTATTCATATATTTTAAGGAGATTTTTGGTACATTATTTTTACATGCCAAACAGGAATCGAGTCTCGCCCTGCAATTTCGCATAACGAACTAGTCTTCCCGAAGTTCCCTGTAGCCGAGCCTCTGCAGGAGGCGTTGGCGTCGGCGCGCCTTCTTGCGGAGCAAGAAGCGTGACGGAAGGGAATTTGCCGCAGGCCGAGTGAGGCCTTGTGCCGAAACGTAGCGGGAAGATGCTGTTATGCGAAGTTGTTTTAGCCATTGTATTTTTCCCATATTTTTTTACTTTTTCTACTGCAAGAACTTTCATATAAATACAAAGGTTTCTAGTTTATTATTATTGAAGATGATAATATAATATAAAAAAACACTTGTAATAATTATAATTTCTTCGTTTTCAGTGACGTAATTTGTATAGAATGATATACTCTAAGCACAATGATTTTGAAGAATTTTTTCGAAAAGAATTTCGTATGGTCAAAATTAGTAAAACTAAGTAAATCGTATTGTTGCTGAGGAGTAGCCAGATTTTTCGTCATAATCTAGGTCGATAGGTACCGTAAGCTTCATTGCTTTAACTAATTTTTCTAGGTCTCGTTTTCGTTTTATTTCCTTTTCCTTTGAAAAATCATCCCATGATTTTCCATATATTTCAGATTCAATAGTGAAGTTTAATCCTGTAAGTTTGTCGCTTTTAAAGAATAAGAGTAACAGTATTTGGTTATTTTCGTAAATACAATTTAACTTGTATGTAATATAGGGAGGATTTTTGATTTGAATTTCTCTTTTATTTTCACTTATGAATTTTAAAAATTCTCTTTTTGATAATGCTCTATTAATATTAAGTTTTTTATCAATTGTGAAAGTATTCTCAATAATTTCTAAATTCATTTGAATATCGATATTTAGGCTAAACAATTTCGCATAACGAACTAGGGGATACGAAGTTTCCCGCCCTGAGCCTACGTAGTAGGCGTTAGGAGTAGCGGGGAATTTGCCGTAGGCCAAGCAAGGCCGTGAGAGCCGCAGCGCAGCGTTTCCCCGCTGTTATACGAAGTCGCAAATTTATATACTGTAAATGCAAAATATAGAAATCCTATAAATCAATATTACACTTCCAAAAGTAAATAAATGAATTTTAAGATAGAGCCTAGGAGCAAATTTGCTATTAGCATGTAGCATTGCAGCAAATGACCATAATAAAAAGAACACATAAAATAGGATTATTTCACTGTTTTTTGAATAAATATATGTAATTCCCCAAAGGGAATGGGATAAAAAAAATATGGCTATATGCTGATATTTGTTCACATTACTTTCATAAGATGATTTTTCGATTAAATTTATCATCTCCCCGTTGCTATTGGAATAATCGATTAAGTAGCTAATTAAACTTGTTATTATAGGTATTAAAAAAGGGAGTAAGATTAAATCTATAAATATATTCATTTGGAAAATTTCCTTAAGATCTTATTCGCTTTCTGTAAAATCCAATAGTAAAGATTCTGTTCAGAATAAGATAAGTGTATTTTCTCGGAGGGAGTTACAAATGGTTTGTAATAGTTTTCAAAAATTAAAGTTTCATTCTCGCTAATTGAAAAATAATTTAAGAATGACTTTTGGTGCAAATTTTCTAGCGAATTTTTTTCGGCTTCAATGGGAAGATAATAAGAAAAAGGAATCGCTGTTTTATACTCATTATTATAAAAAAGTGCAATATTATCTGATAGAAATTTCTGAAAGTTAGTTAAAATTTGAGCAGTTGTATTTGTATGAAAGTGAATTATTTTGATAATATATATAAAATTCATAAAATCGTCTTCGAAGTAGTCAAATTCTAAATCGTATATGAAAATGCTTTGATCATTTGTTGAGTTTGAGAAGACAATGTTCTTAAGCTCATCCTTACTTATACCGGGAAGATTAAATTTCTTTTTTATTATTTCTTTAAGACAGTTTTCTTCTATGAAATATCTGGTTCGATCCTCAATTTGAATCTCTAAACCAATTCCTATTTCATATATTGCCAAATATTCTCTATATTTTGGTAAATTTGAAAAATTTCGGTAAGTCTTTAATTTTATATTATATATCATAATTTTTTTGCGATTTCGTATAACGAACTAGACTAACCGACGTAGGCTGGCCCTGAGTCCCTGAAAGGGACGTTAGGGATTGGCGCGACGCTTGCGTAAGCAAGAGGAGTGCCAAAAGCCTATGTGTCGGAGACCGAACGAGGGCGTAAGTCCCGAAGTGAAGCGGTTAGTTGCTGTTATGCGCAGATATTCATTGGATACATAGACTTTCAATTTTTTCAGTAAAAATTTGAGCTTCTTCCAAATTATTAAAGCTTTTGAGATAATCTATGTCATAAATTAATCCAAAATCATAGAATATAGATTTTACTTTGTATTTGTTCGTAAGTTCTTCTATAAGATAGATTTGGTCATATCCTACTGAGTAATAAATTTTTCGAGATTCAAAATCCTTTAATAAGTTTAGTTTCAATTTCAAATATCTATTTTCTTCTTTTAATAGGTCTAGAAAAGAAAAATCAATATTTAAACTTTTTTCAAATCCGAGAGGGAATTCTAGGTTAGAAGTATTTTCTATATTACCGATCAATATATTTACATTTTCAAGATTATTTTTTTTGCAAGAATAAGTGTCTTTTTCTGAGCCCGTATTAGAGAATTTAATGCAGTGAAAAGTATATAAAAATAAGTATATTCTGCTAATATTATTTTTCGAAATATTTCTTTCACAAATTTTTTTCGAAATAATATTCTGTGCCTCAATATTGTATTTTAAGAATTTAAAAAACTGGTTTTTGTAAACTAATGGTATAAAAAGCGCAAGAATTATGAAAGTAAATATAAACCCAAGGATAGGATTTATAATATGATAGTAGATTGCAAATTGAGATTGAGGATTATTGGCAATAAGTTTTCTAAGTATTCTTATTATCATGATTTAATTTTGAATATTTGCGCATAACGAACTAGACTTAACGACGTTCCTCGACCCTGAGTCCCTAGAAGGGACGTTAGGGACTGGCACGTAGTTTGCGGCTGCAAACGAGTGACAGAAGAGGAATGTGTCGCAGACCGAGCGAGGGCGTAAGTCCCGAGGCGAAGCGTTAAGTCGCTGTTATACGATGTTCCCGATTTATTGATTATAAGTGAATATCTCTTATGCGAATTTTGTTTTTTGATAATACGACAAATTTCCCATTTAATTCGAGACTATTTCTATTTAGGAGAATATTCAAAGAGTTGAAAATTTCTTTAAAATCTTTAGGATTATATCGTAGAAAGATGATTCCGCTTGAAAATTCTTTGTGAGCAAAAACCCATTCACCAAAATCTTTATCTAAGGTAAGAATGATTGCGTCAATTTTCTTTGCCAGCTCAATGACTTGTAAATCTGTAATACCTTTACTTTCTTCTAAAACAGAAAGAACTCTGTACCCTTCATTTCTAAGAAGTTTTATAAGTCGATAGTCGACGTTTTCATCAGCGAGTATTTTAACTTGCAAGTAAGCTTTCTCTGCTTATTACATGGCTTGAATAGGAGATACAAGCGAGGATATCGTTTTTTTCGATTCCTGGTGAAGCTTCGAGGATTTCCTCGATAGACATTCCATCGCCTAATCTTTCGAGAATTAGATCGACTGCTATCCTTGTATTTTTAATCACCGGTTTACCGAGTAAAACATCAGGTGAGGAGGAAAGTCTAGATTTATAATCCATAGTAATATTCTATCACCGATCTTGAAAAAAAGTCAAGTTTTGTTAGAGCTGCAATAAATAGAAATTCTCAGTTATTCTGGTTTTTCTCCATCTCTCTAATGCCATTTCAAAAGTAGATGTTTAGGGAATATCGTATAACGAATAGACTTACCGAAGTTGTCCGACCCTGAGTCCCGGGACGGGACGTTAGGGACTGGCATGTAGCTTGCGACTGCAAGGCGAATGCCAGGAGGACAATTTGCCGCAGGCCGAGCGAGGCCTTGTGCCGAAGCGATGCGGTAAGTCGCTGTTATACGAAGTTTGTGCTTTAATTAATCTTTAACCATATTTTCGTTAATGATTTTTAGAGATCTTCCTTTCTTCGATTTATAAAACCGGAAATCACTATCTAAAGTGAAGATATTAGAAATTTCATAAGCATCAGAAAGTGTCATAAGCGAAGCGTCAGCAAAGTCCATTGGTCGATCGGAATATTTGTCCATAAAATATAGAATTGAGCTGAATTGTTCGTTATCCTGATTGAGTATTGAGATAGCATTGTTATTAATCCATTCAATAAAAGCTTTTTGTATTCTTTTATTGTCAGATAGTAAATATGAAACTTCAGTAACTACAGCAAGAGAAGTAAATAATCTTCCTTTGAAATTTTTAAGAAAAGATCTTACTTGTAGGCAATAATTATCTGATTCGTCGAAAAAGGCAACGATTGGACCCGTGTCAATTATGGCCTTAATCATTTATGTTTTTTGTTTAGAGCTTCTTTTATATATTTCTGATGGTTGATTGATTTATCAGAAATACCACTCTTGTATAAACCGAAATATTTCTCACCCAATTCATAGGCATTCGGTTGCTTTGCAAAATTATCAATATAGTATACTAAGGATTCTTTAATTACTTCGGATTTACTTTTATTTTCAATTTTAGCAACTTCTGAAAGTCTTTTTTCTAGTTCTTCTGGTAATCTTAAGCTAATCATAATGGAATTGTGATACAAGTGTAATACATTTCCATCGAGATGTCAAGAAAATCTTATCTCTATTTTTATTTTTACAAATTAAATTTGCACAAATTTCGTATAACGAACTAGTGTAAACGACGTTCCCCGACCCTGAGTCCCGGCGGGACGTTAGGGACTGGAACGACGCTTGCGCAAGCAAGAGGAGTGCCAGAGGGGAATGTGTCGTAGACCAAGCGAGGGCGTAAGTCCCGAAGCGCAGTGTTTACACGCTGTTAATTGCAGTTGGTTACCTATTGTAAAAGATAATGGTGCAAAGAGTATAGATTCAGCGCGCAAATTTTCGCTCTTAATTTTCTTTCTCTTTCTCTTAGATTTCTTATATTTTCTTATATTTTCTTATATTTAAAATAACACAGCGCAATCTTTAATAAAGCGTAAATGGAATGACACAGCCACACGAACGGAACCGACAATATTTATCTTAACAACTCTTAAGAAAATTTGCGCGCTGATTTTTTGTTGTAGAGGTTTAACCAATTGCAATTAACGAACTAGTCTTCCCGAAGTTGTCCGACCCTGAGTCCCTGTAAGGGACGTTAGGGACTGGCACGTAGCTTGCGTATGCGAGCGAGTGACAGGAGGACAATTTGCCGCAGGCCGAGTGAGGCCTTGTGCCGAAACGTAGCGGGAAGGCGCTGTTATACGAAGTTGTGCTATTTTTGATTTAAGATTTCGGAAAATTGTATTTTTTTTCCGTCGACTGTAAATTCTGGATTTTTCCATTCTTTTAAGCTTACTTTAAATGATTTTACTTTTCCGATTGAGTAAATTAATTGGTTTTCCTCATTTTTAATTTGAATTTTATCACCTTCTTCAAAAATTGTATAACAAATTTCATAAAGGCATAAAGTGTGTTTAATATCATTGTATTGATTTTTATTTTCACAAGTATCTAACTTATAATCAAAAATATTTGTTTCTTTAAGATCATTTAAATTTAATTTATAGTAATGCCAGGCAGTAGTGCAGTTTTCTCCACCTCCAAAAGATAAGACAATATTATCATCATTTATAAATTCCTGAAATATATAATCATTTTTCTCATAAATAATTTTGTTAGTAGATTTTTTTCGAATTTGAGTAATACAAAATCCAGCAAACCAATCTCCACAATATTTTTGATTTGAGTTTTCTGGAATTAACTCATTGATAATGTATTCTTCATTACTAGAATGAATAACTCTAAGAGATTTAAGTGGTGTTTTAGGTCTTGCAAAGCCAAGGTAAACAAAACCGGATTTGTTTTTGTATTTTGTTATTCCCCAGGAATCAAATTTTGAATCTAGTTTAACCTTTTCAGAAATTTCCTGAATTTCGATTTCTGTTTGAAAAGGAATTTGAATTAAGGATTTAGAGAGTTTATCTGGTTTTTCTCGTAAGTGAAGGGACTTGGCCGTAATAATATAGATTGAATTTTGTGGAGTAAAATTTAGTCCATTAATGATATTTGTTTGTTCGTTTTTTTTGCAATTGAATAACATAATTATCAGAAAAGAATATTTTAGAATTTGTTTTATTTTTATCATATTTTAATCCAATTTGCACAATTTCGTATAACGAACTAGACTTAACGACGTTCCTCGACCCTGAGTCCCGAAGGGACGTTAGGGACTGGAACGAGGCTTGCGGAGGCAAGAGGAGTTCCAGAGAGGAATGTGTCGTAGACCGAGCGAGGGCGCAAGTCCCGAAGTGAAGCGTTAAGTCGCTGTTATGCGTAGTTTTTCATAGTCTACTTTTGAGTTTGCTATTTAAATCTATTTCTTCATTATTTTGTTTTTCAAATAAACCATTTTTAATTACAAAATCAAAAGAGAATTGGGACTTTCTCGGTGTTTTAATAATTAAAGTATTTTTTCCTTCATTGTAAAATAGCTTATCGAATTTAACAATTGTTCTTGAACAAGTAACAAAATCTTCTGATGTTTTTACAATATTAAGTTGATTAGGATAGTTATCATTTACGAGTAAAGGACGTTCTAATTGAATTTTCGTTCCTTTTTCAGTAAAGGAATAAGGGTAAATATATTCAATTTTATTTAAGTATTGATGGCCGTTTAAAGAATATTCGTAAAGGTATATATCTAATTCTCTATTTCTGAATTTCTCCTTATCAAAACATATTTCGGAAAGGAATAATATATCAGATTCCTTAAAGTTATTTAAAAAATTGTTTTTATTTGATTGATCAATGATATTATTCGGATCATCGAAAATTGCGTTGAAATTACGTTTTTCAATAAGAAACAAATTAATTTGGTAATTTTTTGTACCGTAAAAGGAGGATTCTTCAAATTTGGCATTTGATGTTTTTCCAATTCTATTTTCGGAAGTCAAACCTGGTGAAATCAAATTCAACGAAGAGCAAGACCAAAATAGTAGAACCATTAATATGTAATTTTTTTTCATAGTTTCCTTTGAAATTTTTTTGAAAAATTACGCATAACGAACTAGACTTACCGAAGTCCCCTGACCCTGAGTCCCGGAGGGACGTTAGGGGCTGGCACGACGCTTGCGAGGGCAAGAGGAGTGACAGAAGGGGATTTGCCGTAGGCCGAGCGAGGCCTTGTGCCGAAGCGTAGCGGTAAGTCGCTGTTATGCGAAGTGGCAATTATTTTTATAGAAATCTTCTTTATAATAAGTTTTTTAAATCTTCGAAAACTAAAATAATAGTCTTTAATCTGAATACATAAAGAACAAGAAGATTTCCCAAAATAGAGAAAACAATTATATAGAATAAAAGATAAAGAAAAGGAACCATTGAGAAAATGATAGCGAATTTATAATTCTCTCTTTTAAAATTTATGAAAACTAAATAAAGACATGTAATATGAAGTGGAAAAGAAACAAGGCTAAGGATTACAGATGTAAAAAACCAAGTGCGAGGTTCAACTATTAATTTTGAAGTATCTGCATCGTAAATCCAAACAGATCCCATTAAGAATTCATAAAAGATAAAAAAATTGAATAATGAAATGAAATTTATTAAAATAATTATGATTTTATACAGAAACATTAAATTCGAATTCTTTTTTCTTTGATATTTTTAGTAAAATGCAAAGTATTTTGATTTTACTTAATAAGAAGTCCGTAGGTAAAAAATTTTTGCTAGTTTGAAGCTATTTAAAAATTCCATTCTCTAAGAAGAAGTAAATATATTAATATTGTCAATATATAGGATTTAATAATCAGAATAATTTTATTCTAAGTTTATTTGCCATTTCGCATAACGAACTAGACTTAACGACGTTCCTCGACCCTGAGTCCCTGGAGGGGACGTTAGGGACTGGAACGAGGCTTGCGTAGGCAAGAGGAGTTCCAGAGAGGAATGTGTCGTAGACCGAGCGAGGGCGCAAGTCCCGATGCGAAGCGTTAAGTCGCTGTTAGTCGCAGTTTTTAGGTTTTCAGCATGCCGTAAGTTTTTGACAGTGAATTTTCATGGTTTAAAGTTACATAGTCTTTGGTTTCTTGTTTAAAAAAATCGGTAACAGAAGCTACGTTATAGCTGTATTTATTTTCTAGAGTAGATTCAAATAATTGGTCATATCTGTTTTTAACATTGATATCACTGTCATTGTTGTATACGGTCACTTTTTTTAAATTTTGGTTATTTAACATTGAATATGTAATCAAATATTTGATATAAGCATCTGATTCTGGAAGTGAATATCCAAGGAAAATTATTTCATGGGCTTGGTTAAGCATATTAAATGCATTTTGCCAAATTATTTTTATTTGATCGTTTGCTGTTTTGTTCCAAGTTGGAGGAATAATTCTGCTTTCTATAGATCCGTGGAGTTTAGCAATTGATAACGTAAGGTTTAGTTCACTAACAATTTGATTTTCGTAATCTATTTTTATCTTATTTTCTGAATTCGAATTAATTAGTTTTATAAATTCTTCGATATTGTTGTCGTAATTTAAGGTAATAATTTGATATTTATTATTATTGGATTCGTCTTTCGAAACATCGAATAAAATTTTATTGTTGCGATTATAAATTTTAAATTTAGCACCGATTATGCGTAGGATAAATTGAAAATATACATCAAGTATACGATCTTGGAATATATTATTGTGTTCTCCTTTTAGGTTTTTGTGTAAGTAATGTTGGTTAAACTCGATAGTTTTAGTGGATCCGATTATGACGTCTTTTATAAATTTTTCAAATTCTGAACCTTCTATTATTTTGTCTGATAGGTAATCGCCCATTTCAAGTAAAGAAAGGATGCTTTCTATATTGTTCAAATTTATGTTAATTTTCGATTTAATATAATGAAGTTTTTTGATTAATTCGAAAATTACTTCAAAGGATTTGTATTTGAATGGATCCAATTCATGTAGATCATGAGATCTCTCGAGAAAATTTGCCATTGTTGGGATATCAAGTGGTGCTGAGAATCCTGCGCCTAAAAATAATATTTTTTTTCTAATATTCATAATGTTTTAAAAATTGCGACTAACGAACTAGACTTAACGACGTTCCTCGACCCTGAGTCCCGAAGGGACGTTAGGGACTGGCACGTAGCTTGCGTAAGCAAGCGAGTGACAGAAGAGGAATGTGTCGCAGACCGAGCGAGGCCTAGTGCCGAAGCGAAGCGTTAAGTCGCTGTTATGCGCCGTTACCAGAATCGTAAAACTTTTTTTCTCGTAATGAAATTTTAATCTGATCAGAAAAATAATCATCAAATTCCTGAAAATGTAATTTGTAAAAATAGTTAATTTTTCTTTCTTTGGTTTCTCCATCTTCCAGTTTTAAAAGCTCTTTATGTTCAGAATCTAGGCCCATAGAGATTACGAAAAGTTTAACTTTTTCAACTGACGTTAGACTTTTAATAACATTTTTATCAATTAATCTAATTATGTAAATTGCATTTGCAACGAGAGAGGAAATATCTTTTAATGAAGGGCTGTTGGCCTCAAAATTTTCAATAGTTTTTTCAATGTCTAGATCGGAATGATTTTCAGAAATTAGGTTTTTAGATTCAATTAAAATCTTAAATTCATCTTTTGTCAAAGTTGCTTGGGACTCAACGTGAACAATTCGATTTCTCCAATGAACAATAAGCAACATTAATATTTTACGATAGTCATTTTCTTCAGAATATGCATGTTCATTAAAGAAGTTTACTCGTCTAACATTTTCTTGTAGCCCTGAATATTTTGTAAGTAATTCCTCTGAGAATATAACAGATTTAACGGACTCTAAGTAATGATATATAGATTCAGCTAAGAATATAAATGTAGACCTCACTGCAAACCTGCGTGATTTTTTTGCAGATAATAATGGATCAATTGTATTCCAGGTTATGGAGAGTTTTTCCGGTTTTTTGGCAAGACCTTCCCCTACATAGCTTAATCCGACACAAATAGTATTTAAGCTGTGTATGGAATCACCAAGATTATTTAGAAATTTTTTAAGATGATTTGTTTCCATAAAGGTGTGATACCATTGGGATTCGAACCCACGTTTTCAGCTTTAAATTTTTATTTAATCGACTGATGTCTTAACCGCTAGACGAAAGTATCATTTCTGGTTATGGCGCATAACGAACTAGACTTGACGACGTTCCTCGACCCTGAGTCCCGGAGGGACGTTAGGGGCTGGAACGAGGCTTGCGGAGGCAAGAGGAGTTCCAGAGAGGAATGTGTCGCAGACCGAGCGAGGGCGCAAGTCCCGATGCGAAGCGTTAAGTCGCTGTTATGCGTAGTTTCGCTTGTAAAAATTTATTTTCTAATTGTGACGCTGATCCAATCCTTTTCAAAACCTAAAGTCTTTAGGATTTGATCTTTATCTAGTTTTGGTGGATTTTTAATTTTTATTAGAAGTGAATTTTTCGGAACTTCTTCAATTATTGTGAATTGGCTTCCATGTGGTTGCCATGTAAATTTATGACTTCCAGTCTTTTTATCATATCCTTCTAAATTATCATTATTATTCCATTTCCAGTCAAAGAGATCCGTGTCATACCTGAACGTTTCGTATTCAAAAACCACAACCTCTTCAAGACTATTGGATTTGATCAGGACAATAGTTCTTACATGCTTAAATCTATTTCGAACAGAAGACACTCTTTCGTTCCAAATATCTAATATCTGATCTCCCAGTAATTTAGTATCCATGTCCTTTACATTTGATTCACCGAAAGCATAAGCTGGCGAATTTCGACCAGAAATAAGACGTATCGTTTTTTGATTATTTGGATTGGCAGATTTGACAGTTTTGGCTCCCCAGCAACAATTTCCAAGGATTACATCATCCAATCCAACATTCGAAGGTTTCCATTCTGCACCAATGCAAAGTGCAAAGATCTCTTCCCAGTCGCTACCTTCTAATACCGCTTTTCCTTTAGAAGTTAGCAGGTAGACAATTTCTTTTCCTAAATTAAATCCAAATTCCTTTGGGAATTCATTTAATGGATAAGGTGCTTTTACTTTTTCGACATTGCGAAGACGAGGTGATTTTTTATCGGGCATGCATCCTCAGATCATGATGTAGAGTTTCTTTAGTTTGTAAGTTATTAGTGATCAAGTTATCGTTTCTAATTACTTTGATTAGTGATTCAAGAACGTTAGTAACGAGGTTAACTGGAACAGCATTTCCAGCTTGTTTTCTCACTTGTGCATCTGGAACAACAATTTTGAAATCATCAGCGAAGCCTTGTAACCGTAACATTTCTCGACTAGTTAGTCTTCTTTCTCCGTTTACTAAAAGGTAATTGTATGATGCTCCAGCTCTGAGTGCGCATGAATATGGATAAGAAGAAATATTTCCAGATTTATTTTCATGCCATATTGAAGGATAAAATTTCGAAGTATGAGATTCTTTTCTCTTATTTACGATAGACTCTGATGCAAAATGTTTTTTATCAACATTTGTTTCTAGAATACTTTCTAAAGTCACCATAGTTTCAGATTTAGTAGGCCAAAAGAAAAGCATAGGTCTATAGTAACCGACAATAAAAACTCTTTCTCTTTTTTGTGGTAAACCGAAATCTAAAGCATTTAATATTTTGAAATCGACGGAATATCCTAAATGATTCAGTGTTGAAATTATATGTTTGAGCGTTGCACCTTTATCGTGGGAGACTAATTGTTTTACATTCTCAAGAATAAATGCCTTCGGTTTTTTTGCATCGAGGATACGAGCTATTTCATAGAATAGCGTTCCCCTCGTATCTTCAAATCCCTTTCCTTTCCCAATAATACTAAAGGGTTGGCATGGAAAACCTGCGAATAAAATGTCATGATCCGGAATATCATCAACTGGGACTTCTTTTATATCTCCATGTGGCAATTGCCCATAATTTGCTGAATAGGCCTTTCTTGCATATTCGTCAATATCTGATGAAAATACACATTGCATCGATATATTTTCTTTCGAAGAGACTATGTTTGCGGCAGAATGAAAACCACCAATTCCGCAAAAAAGATCGATAAATTTTAATTCTATACTATGTCTCATGCTACCAGTTTATTTCCTTTCTTCCTAATTTGTAAATTAGTTTTCAATCGATTTTACTTGATTTTTGTTTAGTGTTACCCATGTCCTGAGTCATACAATCGCGAAATTTCGCATAACGAACTAGTCTTCCCGAAGTTGTCCGGCCCTGAGTCCCTGTAGGGGACGTTAGGGACTGGCACGTAGCTTGCGTATGCATGCGAGTGACAGAAGGACAATTTGCCGCAGGCCGAGTGAGGCCTTGTGCCGAAACGTAGCGGGAAGACGCTGTTATGCGACGTTTATTCGGCTTGAAAATGACCTTCTTCAAAGAATTTCAATTTAAGATATGCTTTTAGCATTGGATTTTTAAATTTATATCGATGGTTTTTCGAAGTTCCTACCTTGATTAAAACATTCCCTTTTGTATCTTGTGAAAGTTTACCTAAATGGTACGTAAATGAACGTAATTTTACTTCTTTATTTAATAGTTTTGACATAAATTCTTCTAAATCTTTTGCTCTGAAAGTTCCGTGTTCGTCAACGGTAGCCATCGCACAAGAATATAGAACATCTTTAAAATTCGATTCTAGTTTAGTCGTTCTTATTGCTTGTTCATATGTGTTACGGATAGTTTCGTGAGCATTCGAAGTTGCTCTTTTTACGGAGTTTTGAAAATGATTTTCCGTAATGATATCTTTATTTTCGTTAATAGCTTCTTCACAGGCATATTTTGAAAGCAGGTGTGTAAAATGAGGAAATCCGTCAGAAAATTTTACAATACTTTCCTGAACTTTCTCCTCCATTCTTATATTCATAGCTTTTGTGCCTGAAGTAATAATTTCTAAAATTTCTTTATTTGACATTTTCTGTAAATAAATTTGCTTCAAGCATCTTTCCAGAGATGGATGCTGGCCAATCAGGTCGTTGATGCTTTCTCCAATTCCAACTAACATTATGGTGACATTTTCGTTATTATCAGATAATGATTTAATTAAACTAGCATAGGTAGTCTTAATTACAGGGTTTTCTATAACATCATATTCATCAAAAATTAATAAAAATTTTGTTTTGTCATAATTAGATAGAATTGAAGTTACTGAATCTATATCATGCAGATCCTTTGTCTTAAGGTCATTTAGATTGTAGCTCGAAGTTTGGGTATCTTTATGAAATCCAATTTGTTTTTTTTCAAATTTTTGAACTATCTCTCTAAAAGTTTTATCCCAAAGTTGGTTAAAGGTTGAATCTTTTGAGCAGGTAATTTTACTAACGATTGCATGTTCATTAAAAATATCTCTAACTATGTTTGAAAGTGAGGTTTTACCAACACCTCTTTCTCCAAATAATACTATGTGTTGACCTTTTTCATTTATAGAACTAAGAACTTCTTTTAATTGATCAATTCGTCCTATAAAGAAGTCTTTCACTTTAATGGGAGTAGAAGGAGAAAAGACTTCTCCTAATTTATGTAATTTTTGAATTTTCTCGTCTGTGATTTCCACGAATTTTTCCTTATTTTGTTTTAGTATTTATTAATAAATGTCGCATAACGAACTAGACTTAACGACGTTCCTCGACCCTGAGTCCCTGTAAGGGACGTTAGGGACTGGAACGAGGCTTGCGGAGGCAAGAGGAGTTCCAGAGAGGAATGTGTCGTAGACCGAGCGAGGGCTCGTCCCGAAGTGAAGCGTTAAGTCGCTGTTATGCGAAGTTTTACTTATGCCTAGTTAAATAGAAAATTGCAAATAGCGGAATTGTAACTGGTAATAAAATTATATCAAATGCAGCCATCAAAGGTAATAATAAAATTCTTTCTTTTTTGACTCTACTTTTATAAGGTTTTCCGCTGCTTGGTATAATTTGAAAATAAGAAATGGAATGTGGTAATTTAGAATTACTTTTTTTGAAAGTGAAATGACTTTCTTGGTTTATTTCAGACTTTTCATATGGTAAAAATCCGAAATTAGCGAACATGATGGAAATATATGCAATATCGTTATCTGGATATGACACTACTACCTTTGAATAATTGCTTCCAACTGATCCGAAATTTGGTTTTGAATGAAATATAGTTTTTTTTTCGCAATGACCAAATGTACTAATATTATAGATGTTACATGGGTCATTATTGAGGTAATGTTCCAAACGTTCACTTGAAAAAACACCTTCAGGGTAAATTGCAATTCCAGAATGTAGAGCGTAAGCGGATCCGTCTTGAAAGAGAATTATAAAATGTTTATCAAATAATCCATTTCCAACTAAAATTTCTTTGAATTCCTTTCCTTCTGGAAAATCAGAACAATTGCAGTAAATGTCGTAATCCCCTGGAGATCGAAGAACATATTTATTACCAATAAAAAGTAGTCCGTTCGGTTTGTTATGTTTCGTTAGTAAAGATGGTTTAAAAATTTCAGGGCAAGGAATATCTTCATTTGCTTTAATTTTCGAGCGGGTATTATTATCTGTCGCCGGTAAAATAAAACAAAGCTCTTTAGTTGGGTTAACATACCGATCAAATCGATCAGATGATTTTTCAATAGCTTCAACTTTTATAATTATTTTATCTTCCGATTCAGTGATATTCAAAAGTCTTTTGGGAATAGTTTCAATTATAGCATCTTTGCTTTTAATTGAGTTCATCGTTTCATGAGTCAAAGCACATTGAATGAAAGAAGAAAAAATTAACGGAATTAAGATGTATTTTGTATTCATATATTTGTTTTTTTTTATTTTATTAATTGAATTTGTAAAATTTCGCATAACGAACTAGTCTTCCCGAAGTTGTCCGACCCTGAGTCCCTGAAAGGGACGTTAGGGACTGGCACGTAGCTTGCGCATGCGAGCGAGTGACAGGAGGACAATTTGCCGGAGGCCGAGTGAGGGCTTGTCCCGAAACGTAGCGGGAAGACGCTGTTATGCGAAGGGCGGTTTGTTACTCGGATTTTCTTCTTAAATATTCCATAATATATTCTTCATCCGGAATACATGCTTGGGAAAAAATTTTTCCGAAAGGTGTGGTTAACCATTTGCTATATCGAGTTACTCCTGTTTGTATACCACTTGAGACTATCGGATTTTGTTTGAAAACTGGCCAACTTACTAATCCTAACGATTCGAGATGGGCATAGTAAGTTTCGATATGTTCAGGAAATTCTAATTTTTCTTTCGGTATTTCGCTACTAATCAATTTTCTGTTATAAAATTGGTTTAGTGTTCTATCGTAATCCATTGTATCAACCACATTAAATTCTTTATTCTTTAGTTCGAAGAGCAAAATAGCCTCATCGGAAGAAATTTGCTCAAGTAATCTTGGAAAAGCTGGGTGTGCGTTTTTATATTCATCTCTATCCATAGATTTTGTTATAAGATTAATAAAAGATTCAAACAGGATATCATCTTCTTTAATATATTTTAAGTTTTCTAGTGATGGTCCAATTATCTTCGGATCTGCTTGTATTAATTTATCTTCAGGAACTTTATTTTTAATTCGAGTTAATATTATTTCTAATCTATCTTGTAAGGAACCTAATATTTGTATCGGAAAAAGAAGTAATCTTGCGGTTTTTACTAAATCTTCACCTAATTTTCCTACTTGAGAAGTAGTACCTGATAGACCATCGTCGTAAATTTTTTCTACGACCTTTGAGTCTAAAGCTTTTTTTACAATTTCTAATTCGTTGTCCATATATTTCCTCTTTAGATATTATTTTTAACCGCATTTCGCATAACGAACTAGACTTAACGACGTTCCTCGACCCTGAGTCCCGAAGGGACGTTAGGGGCTGGAACGAGGCTTGCGGAGGCAAGAGAAGTTCCAGAGAGGAATGTGTCGCAGACCGAGTGAGGGCGTAAGTCCCGAAACGAAGCGTTAAGTCGCTGTTATACGACGTTTATTTAATATTAAAATATTTTCTTAGTTCCGCAAAAGTTTATTTCCCCTTTTGACGCATTATCTAAGAAAATTTGTCTTTCTAGATTGCATAATTTGTTAACTATAACTGCAATTTTTCCAAAATAATCCGATATATCTGTAGTTTGAATAATGGATGCGAGGATAATATTTACGCATTTGTTAACTTCCACTTTTTTAAAGTAGGATTGTCTTTTGCAATTTTGGTCTTGTTGAAATTCGTACGGGAGTAAGGTGGTCGGATTTCCAAAAATTTGTACCGATTTTAATGAAACAGCAATTCCTATTTTTCTTTCTGTTTCGTCCTCAGTATAAAATTCATTAGAGTCAATACCTTGATTGATATTACATGCAATAGATAAGAGTGGTATTAAAAGATATGAATAGAGTTTAGTTATTTTCATTTTTTATTCTTTGAAAAACAAACTATTTTCCTGCAATCTGCGAAGCAACCTAATCGAGCATTATTTTTATCTTTGAATTTGTTTGAGATGAAAGTGAATGAATCTTTGCAGTTTTCCATACAAAGTTGTTTTTCTTTACAGTCGATCGAATAGTTTTCATCCATTGTTTCGTAATAAGGATGGATTGGCTTTTCTTTTGAGAAGTCAATAGTTTGTGCTGACAAATCTTGAAATTCTCCAAATGATATAAAGTAGAATGAAAATAATAGAGTTAGATTTTTTTTCATATTTTTGAACTAGAATTAATTTTAAATAAATGTCGTATAAGAACTAGACTTAACGACGTTCCTCGACCCTGAGTCCCGAATGGGACGTTAGGGACTGGCACGGAGTTTGCGAATGCAAACGAGTGACAGAAGGGGAATGTGGCGAAGCCCAAGCGAGGGCTTGTCCCGAAGCGAAGCGTTAAGTCGCTGTTATGCGCCGTTTCGTATGAAAATTATTCTTTCAAAAAGCCTAACTCATAGACTTGGGGCTCTAATTTTTCGGTTAATATTTTGTAGCTTTTGTCAAAGTTTGTAAAATCTACAGGTGCAAAATTATCCACGGATATTCTTGTTTGTAAGGCTTTTCTAATTTGAAACCAGCCGACATCAGGTCTATTTAATTTTAAATCATCTCTAATTGTACGTATATCAGTATGAGAGAAGAATATTTGCCATAATTTCTTACCTTCTTCGAGAAGTTTCTTTGATTCGTTCGATAGATTCTTGTTTGCAAGATATTTCACCATAAAATCTGATTCAAATCTATCTGGTGCGTTAACTTCAATTTCTGTAAACGGTATAAAATGATTGACTAAAGACCAAGTTTTTCCGTTCCATTCGAGTTCATTTGCACCTGCCGTTCTGTTACATCTATTGAAAAGCATCCAAATTAAACAATCATTCTTAAATTCATCGGTTAATGTTTTATCTGGTTGAAGGAATTGGTCGCGATCATTGAGCCAAGTGGGTATGATTAATCTTCTAACTGAAAATACAATTGCGGCTTGCCATAAATTTTCTGGAGTTATGTAAAATCCGTCTCCTTGACCGTATGGTGCTGAAAATAGAACTGTTTGTTGCTCAGCATGTTGTAAATCGTTTTTACCGCAATACATATAGGCAATTGCTTCATCTGCCCAGGTATCAACTCTGGGTGCCGATGTAGCAGGAGTAATTCCATTTTTTAACGGTAGAGCAGGAACTTTGTTAGTTTTTGGTCGTTTTATCCAAACATTTAAAAATGAATTATTTGGAAGATTGTAGAAAATTTTCTCTCCTATAGGTTTAACGCTTTTATCAAAAACATCAACTCTTACTTCTGATATTTGGCTTTTTATCTTTTGGTTTGTTTTCCATATAAGGAAACCAATCGGAAATTTGCCACTTAAGCCTTCAAAAACTTTATTATGAATTACAAAACCACCTAAATATTCTGCGTTCCAAACTGCTCTAAATTTTTCAAAGTTTGGTGCATTTACATATTTCATAGTACTAAACATTGCAATGGTCGCTGAAGGAATTTCTATTGCAATTCGAGCTAAGAATTGTGTGAAAAGTTCATTACTTGCTTTTCCGTAGTCTTTCATAAATTTTGCAATTTTTGTTTTTGCAACACCAGTTTTGTTTTCGGTTCCAAGTTCTATAGTCGTATTTCCTCGGGTTCCCACTTCAGCATAAGGAGGGTTCATCAACACTAAAATTTTTTTATTTTCCGATATAGCTTTTCGTAAAGCTTCTGGTATTTTATTAGTTAAATTATAATCAATCTTACCATCTTCAGTTATATCATCATTCAAATAATCGTATTGAAACCTATGTGCCGCAACGCAAGTTTTCGTTGCTTTCATTACATCAACGTCAGCTTGATCTAAAGTGCTCATGAATATATTTCTCTGATTACTATGCTTGACTTCTAAGTTTCCGACTCCACAGCACATATCCCAAACGAGATAATTTTTTTGCCAATTTTTACCTAAAGTTTCTTCAAGTTTTATGTAAGCTTGATCAACAACTGATAAGGGTGTATAAAATGCGCCTTTGAAACTTCGTTCATCAAGAGGAATTAAACTATCTCTACGTTCAAGTAAATAGTCTCGATATTCCGATTTAGGTGGTTTATGGTAGATCGCCCAAAATTGTCTATATCCCTCTTTGTTGCTTAATTCAAATATCTTTCCACCTAAACTAAATACGGGAGCATTATTTTTATGGAGTAATTCTGCGGGTAAATTTTCATGTGTAGAAACCTTCCCGTCGTGCATAATATCAGCAAAAAATAGTAGCGAATAATCATCTTCCTTAATTCCTTTTATTTCTCTTCCAATCATGGTTACCCACTTGTCAAATACTTGTTTCAAATTATCTGGAGTAATTTGAGTCCGAATAATATCACCAGTTTTAATGGCTTCTTTAACAGTGTTTATATATTCAGATTCATGGGTTGAGAGCTTGAATGAAACAAAATGAGTTCCGATGTGCGCAGAAATTGCATCAAGTGCTTCTTTCGGATATTGACTTGCCGACTTTCCCCATTTTATGGTTTTCTTCGCGAGAAACGGCAAAACATCCGATGTTTTCATTAATGCTGCTTTTTGGGTATCAATGACGGATAGAAATGGAGGAACGTATTCTCCTTTGTTAAGAGCATCTTGCACATAGTGCATTAGTTGCGTAAACATAGCATAACTAGAATGAGTTGAATTTTGTTTAGCTTCAAACCAGATTTCCTTTGTTTGAATGTCAACAAGGTTTTTATTGTATTCTTTCAGCCCGAGGGCTTTAATATATGCATCTTTAACATCTTCCTCACTTGTCGCTTTTTGTAATTTTTCGTACAATGTCATTTTATGTAGTTAGCCTTTTTATTAACATAATTTGTTTTTGGTTTTTATTTTGCAGTTTAAAATTTTATAAAAATTTTGAGAAATGGCGCATAACGAACTAGTGGAGACGACGTTCCCTGACCCTGAGTCCCGAACGGGACGTTAGGGACTGGCACGGAGTTTGCGGATGCAAACGAGTGACAGAAAGGGAATGTGGCGCAGCCCAAGCGAGGCCGTAAGTGCCGAAGCGCAGCGTTTCCGCGCTGTTATGCGCTGTGCGAATTATACATCATTTAGCAAGTTTTTTAATACATCTGCTGTTGTTACTTTACTAGCTTCGCGTGCTGCATTAAATACTTCAGTTAATAAATCAGCATGGCTTTCTTCATTTGATGTTATTTGAAGTAATAATTCTGCTGGATTCGTTGATTGAATATTTAATATATAATATTCAAATGCTTCTGTTTCATTGTTTTTTGAAATACGTGAGTGCCTGCCGGCGTATTGTATGGTTGTAATAATCTGGTTATTTTTTAGCGTTTCCTGCTTAACCCAACGATAAGTTTGTTCATTTAAAAATTTCCAAGGAATACGATTTTTTTTAGTGTACTCAATCATCTTGCGTAATTGATTTATTAAATCATCTTCAATCATATATCGCCTCCAGCTGCTGTGTTTTTTTCAAGAACTGCCTTAAGTTTATTAAGCTTCTGGCCTATTTTAGAAAATTCTGCTTCCATTGTATAATAAATAAGTTGATCAGTTATTTGCGGTTGGGTGGTTAGTAGTCCTGGATTGATAACTGGATTAAGGGTATCTAATTTTCCTCGTGCGTTTTCAAATGCACTGTTTAGCTCTGAAATTAAATTGTTATCGGATTTTGAAATTAATTCTGTGAATATAGTTATTACTCTGTGATTTTTGGAAGAAAGTGTGTGAAGGAGTTCGCTTGCTTGTTCAAAGCTAACATTAGATTTCAAGTGACATTTTTCTGTTAATTCCGTAACTTCTATTAATATGTCTTGGACCTTAACAATATGGCCTGCTTTATTTGCAGCTTTGTAAGCACTCCATGAGAACAAAGATCCTATCACAGAGACAATAATTCCTAAAATAGTCAAAAGAAATATTAACAATGGATCCTGATACCACAAAGATCCGTAAACCATATCTGGTTTTACTTGATCTGCGGCTAGGATTAGCATGTCCATTTTGTATATATCTCCTTACTTGTGATTGTGAGTAAATTAATTTTTAGCATAGCGCATAACGAACTGTAATTGCTGGTCTGGAAGTGGTTTAATTTTGTTGTGTAATCGCGTGTCGATTAAAGCTTATATAGTCGTTATTTTCGTATTACGTTTAATTCCACTATTATTCTGGTATTTGCTGTTCGTATATTAGTTTATTAAGTCTGTTATTTGCTATTCGTTTATTTCCCACGGTTTGCTGTTAAGTAGAATGTTTGTCCTGATGAGACATAATTTGCTTTTGCTTTTGCGTCTGCTGGTGGCCATTTTGTTCTTTGTTTGGTGAGGGCGTAGCTTCGCCCCCTGAGTCCCATAGAGGGAAAAACGAATCTGAGTCTTTTTTGTAATTGAGTGAGTGCAAACGTTTTTTGAATATGCTGTCGAAATTCTCATCTAACATGCTTTTTTTATCTCGAATTTTTGGATTTTTTTTCCAATTTATGCAATAAAAGTAAATTTGCATATTGTAATGGATTGAGTTTACTTTTGTTTGGTTCTAAAATTTGAAAGGTAAAAATTGTTCATCGCTGATGAGTTCGCTGAAGTGTTGGAAGTTTGCGATTCCAATCCAGATTTCTTTGAAAGAAGTGAGCAGTAGTTTGCGGTAGTATTTTTTATCGTAGATTAAGATGTGTCCTGAGTTTCGGGTTTCTATTCTTTCTTCTGTTTTGTATCTTTCTCCTTTTCTTTCTGATTTTTTATTTACCACCAAATAGCGTATTTTTTCTCCTGCTTGTACATGAATTCCCATTTCTAACAAATCTTTGACTGCCACTGCACTCGGTGCATCGACTCGATAACCTTCTGGATCTTGAGATGTAGATCTTAAAATTAGGAGGTCCTTCCAAAAGACATCTCCTTTCGAAAGAGGGACATCATATTTTTTAAAAATTTCCAAAATTTTATCTTCGCGTGATCTCATCTCTGTTATTGTTTCAAATTGGCACATCCATTGAATCATTTCATTTTGTGCAGCTTTTATGTAACGAGGATAATCTTTTCGTCTCACGGCAATTCCTCTCCCTTTGAAATGACCATCGATAAATCTTCCCATATAGCGGTTGGCAACTGGCATTTTTTCATCTTGTGTCGATGGTGGAAAATATAACCAAGAGAAGATGCCCTCCACATCCATTGTGATTTTTGTTTTTAGTTTTATCGTTTCACATATTTCTAAAAGATTACTTTCAGAGATTGGTGATTTATCTTTTTTTTGAATAAAGATACAGTCGGTAATTGCGTGTACTAAGTTGTAATCGTAGGCTTCCGCAATTTCTTTTGCCATTAGTAATTTTTCTCTTCCGAAAGCTGTGACTGCTTCGTGGCTTTCTAGTTTCCCGAATTTTGCATTTCGATAACCTAAATAACCGAAAGATGTAACGAGCATCCACTTTAGGCTTGATTGTTTTTGTTCTATATAATTTTTGTTAGGTTGATTTTTATCTTTTATTTGTTTTTTGTAATGAGTTCTGCGTTCTATGACATGTGCTAGGGCTTCAGAAACAACACCTTTTCTTTTACTACAGACTCGGTATCCAAGAGAAGGGACTCGTTCTACTTCGGAATCATTTTTGCAGCATAAACAATTGATTGTTTCTGGGGAGATATTGTGTGTGACCATTACTTTGGGATACATTTGGGAAAAATCCAATTGAGCAACATTTTCTAACACAAATCCATTTTGAATGTCTGCTTGAAAAACTAGTCCACCTTTGTCTGCATTTAACAAATCTAAGGCTGTTTTCGGTGCTTCTAAGGCACTTTTTTGCCAAGGAACAAGATAGTTCATTCTTAGTGCTACATCCACTTCAATATAGGTAAGTGCCTTCCCTGTAGAAGCTCTTGCCATTTTTTGAATGGGTAAACGAGAAATACGAGCAAGTTCAATGATGCCCATTAGATCGGCTTCTTTATAAACAAAACCATTTTTTGAGTCAATGTGCCAACGACCGAAAAGTGGATAGGAGGGTGCTCTATATACAATGGTTCCATAGGTATTAAAGCTGGTTCCTCGTGTTTGTATTGAACGTCTGATGGTGCTTGTTTTATCTCTGTCGAATTCTGTTGTTAGGTGATTATCTTGTGCGGTTTTAAATAGATAAGGAAATAGGATTTGATCACCATAGGAAGTGAGGACAATATCAGGGTCATGTTTTTGGAATATTTGATTTAGTTTTTGGATTAAGTTTTTGGAATCGTTTGTATCTAGTTTGTACTGGTCGGAATGTGTTTCTACTATGAGTGTGTTTTTTTCAAGAGGAATTCTATGGCTTTTTTCTAAATAAAGAGAAACCGTTCTAAAGTTTGGAATTTCATAATCTAAGTCTGTGATATTTGTGAAACATTGAATCCCTTGGATTTGATTTAAGGAATTTTTTGTTTCGTAACTCACTTCTAAATAGGCAAGTGGGTAGATGTCTTTTTCGACCATATAACCTGTGGTGATTTCGATATCCGAGTGATAGATATTGTATTTTCCGTAGAGATGGAAAAGTTTATTTGTGATTTTGGGTAAGAGTTGTGGTTTCGAGATTACTAATTTGAGAACAGGGATACTTCTGTTTTCATAAAAAAGTGTTTTCTCTGTGAAGCTCGGAATTTCGGCCAAGGCATCTAATTCATAGAAACGTTTGACTAGTTTCTGGAGTATGTTTTGGGGTGCATCAATGTAGATTGTTGGTAAAAACTCATCAGAAAATAACCTAAGTTCCCCTTCCTCGGACCTGAGCCAAAGGTAGATTTTTTGTTCGGAGTGGTAGATATCAAACAAATAACCTTTGAATGTTTCCATAGTCTTTTGGCTTTAATGTGTAGTCACTTGTCTGGGATTTTCTGTAGGCCTTTTTTTATTTCATTCATCTCTTTTTTTAGATCGATGAGCATGGATAGGATCATAGAATCAATAGGATAGGGTAATGATGCCATAACACCAGCTTGCACTTGTAATTTGGCAGTTCTGATGAGATCATCAAAAATATCTTGGTCTTGTTTGCGAAGAGATCTTCGGAAATCTGATAAGTTTTCTTCTATTTGTAACATCTGACGAGAATAGGGGGCAATAGTTCTTCCCATATTATACTCCTGTAATTGAAGTTTTTCTTGTACGAATGCGAGAAAGGCCTTCTTCTGTTTTTAATTCCCATAGGTTTTGTGTGGTGCGTAATAGTTTTGGGAAAAAAATTTGAAAGTTTTTATGCGAGTATGTCCAAGATTCGATGATGAGGAGTGGAACATTTTCACCAGGAAATTTTTCAATCAATTGCAACATTAAGTTTAATAAAAATAAACCTTCATCTTCTTTGACATCTCCATCTAAAAATTGTTTGCAAGGAGCTAACAGAAAATAAATGGTATTCTCCTCTTTTGTGTTTAATATGATTTGGATTGCATCTAATATCTGATAAGGGGTAAAGGCCCTTTGGACTCTAATTTGCTCTAAAAATGGTTCTGGTTGTAGATTTTGTTTTCTGGTTTCTTCGGCGATGGTGAAGGGGTTGAATCGAATGGCGCAGTCTAGGTTAAAAACCTGAAACCCGGAACAGACCAAGGCATACTGCCAAAAATGTGCCAGCCGGTACATCCCTCTTTCTCCGGTCAGTAATCCGAGGTCTCTCTGGTTCCAGTTCTGAATGGGTTCGTAGACATTGGTTGAAACTTGGGAATGTTCCGTGAGATCCATGAATACTATTTATATGTATAGTAAAAATATGTAAAGTGTAATTTGTTTGCGAGTTTCTTTTTTCATTGGTTCGAAAAAGTAAGTCACTTACCTTTTTCATTTTAATTCGATTTACCTCTCTAGGGCTTCTCAGGTCCTAAGGAAATAAATTTAGAAATGGGTGATGCTTGTAATGAAAAACCTAGATAGGTGAGAGAGAAGGGCACTCCGTATTGGAGTTTAGTTTTAGGGGGAGGTTTGTTTTCTCTAGAGAGCTTTTGGAATCCCTAGAGAAAACAAGAGGAAACACTTATAGGGGAGGAACTTCTTGGACGGTTTTGACCCCTGTCACAAAATAACTTGTTTCGGCAAAACAGCTAAAAGGAACTCCTACATGTTCTTCATATTCCAAAACGACTCGTTTGCCAATAGAACCGTTGAGTTGCTCTGCTATGGCTTCATCTCGAATGCTAAAGTAGAATTTTTCCGTCATCGTCCCAGGCATTGTGACGAGGGCCATTTCCCCTTCCCAAGTTTTGCAAATCCAACCTTTTTTAGAAAGTTTTTGGATGTAGCCTGCACGATCTCCCTCGGAGTAACTCCACTGGAGAGTGAGCCAAGTATAACCCGCAAAAAGTATGGCGAGGAGGATGAGAAAAAAACTGAAACGAATTAAAAATTTACCCATAAGTTAATCCAGAAGTTTGGATAGAGAAAGGAAAGTTTCAAGACAATATTTAGATTGGGGAGCGACAATTTTCTGAATTGGAATGGGTTCTTCCCGCGCCAGGGATACGGAGGGCTTGGTCCTTTGGCGGGAACCGACAAAGGACGGGAGCGAAAAGCGGACCCCGGAGTAGCCCGGTCCATTTTGATGGGAGATCACTCCACTAACAGGGTGGAGGCGCACCCAAGGAAAGAAAATCAGAGTAAGTGGAAGTATGAACTTTTTAGAAAATTTTTTTTTTTAGATGTCGATTGGGCTGGCAAGTTTTGGTCGTTCGTGGTAGAGGAGAACCATTGGGTGGCGGGTCTAGTTCCCCACCCTCAGATCGGGCGGGGATACTATATTCGCACAAACCATCTTACCAAACTCGTAAAAACCAGAAGCCTTTGAGGGCTTCTATTCGAAATAAGCTTTCAAGCCGGATTCAAATTCTGTTTCTAAAGATTTGGAAGTCCATTCCCATTGGAATCCGTTTCCTTTGACAGAAAGGGAGGATTTGGAATTGGATTTACCTAAAGTTGTAAAACCAAGTCCCGCTTGGCTGTATTTTGCTTTGATTTTTTCTTCGTCTGCAGGAAGGAAACTGACAACAAAGGATGCTCCCGTTTCACCAAAACAAAGTTCGTCGAGACGTTTGAATCTTTTTTGAAGTTCTTCTAGGTTTACTTCCAACCCTTTATTTCCAGAAATCACAATTTTTGCCAGTGCCACAAGAAGGCCACCGAGTGACAGATCTTTGGCGGAAGTGAGAAGTCCTTCTTTGCGACAAGAGATGAGTGTGTCAATGTTTGCTTTTTCTTTAACAAGAGAAACAGTTGGAATTTTACCTGTATCAAGGCCATGAAACCGGTAAAGGTATTCGGAAGCGGAGATCGTAGGTTGGAATTCTCCCACAAGGGCATACAAAACTTCATTTTCTGTGCGAGGGTAGGTATGAAGTCCTTTTGCTACATCATCGATCACTCCCACCATACCAATGGTAGGTGTTGGGAACACAGGCCCTTCCGGCGATTCATTGTAGAAGGATACGTTTCCACCAGTGACGGGAAGTCCAAGGAAACGACATGCATCCCCAAGTCCTCTCACACATTCGCTAAAGATATAATAGTTTTCAGGGATGTATGGATTTCCGAAGTTTAGGTTGTTTGTGACCCCGTAAGGTTCTGCACCCGTAGAGGCTACGTTTCTTGCCGATTCACAAACGGCAATTTGAGCCCCTTCGTAAGGGTTTAGGAAGGTGTAACGCGAGTTACAGTCTGTTGCGACAGCAATTCCTTTTTTAGTTCCAGGGATGCGTACAAGGCCTCCGTCTTCACCAGGTTCTACCACTTTCACAAGTCCTACTTCCGTATCATACTGTTCATAGAGAGGTCGTCTCGAACTGATATTTAAAGAAGCAAGGAGGGTGTTTAGAGTTTGGGAAACAGTGTCTTTGGATAAGTCATTAATTTTGTTTGGATCAAACTTTGTCACCTCATCGAGGTAAGTCGGTCTTTTTTCTTCTCTCACGTAACGCGGAGCACCACCACCAAGGACCAGTGAGTCCGCAGGGATTTCGGCTTTGAGTTTTCCATCTTTTCGGATGCGAAGGATCCCATCACCGGTAACTGTTCCGATCTCTACGGCGTTCAGTCCCCATTTGTGAAAGATAGAAACAAGTTCTTCTTCCTTTCCTGTTTCCGGAATGACAAGCATTCGCTCTTGGGATTCGGATAACATAATTTCATAAGCGTTCATATCCGATTCACGGAGAGGGACTTTGTCTAAGTCCACATCCATTCCGGTTTTACCTTTGGCACTCATCTCCGAAGTCGCACAAGAAATTCCAGCTGCTCCCATATCTTGGATTCCCACAAGGAGGTTCTTTTGGATGGCTTCGAGGGATGCTTCCATCAGAAGTTTTTCCATAAAGGGATCACCGACTTGTACTGCGGATCTTTTTTCTTCCGATTCTTTGGTGAGGTCTTTTGAGGCAAAACTGGCACCGTGGATTCCATCGCGTCCTGTTGTGGCACCTACGATATAAACTTTATTTCCTACCATTCCTTTGGTAGAGGCAGAAGCCATTTGGTCGTGACGAGCAATTCCCACAGTCATGGCATTCACCAGTGGATTTTTCGTAAATGTAGGATGGATGAATAGTTCCCCACCACCCACAGCAATCCCTAGAGAGTTGCCATAGTCACCGATTCCTTTGACGGCACGTGTGAGTAAATACTTGTTACGTGGTTCTTTCGGGTCACCAAACCTAAGTGAGTTGAGAGAAGTGATGGGACGAGCTCCCATTGTAAAAATATCTCGCATGATCCCACCAACACCAGTGGCGGCACCTTGGTAAGGTTCTACGGCCGTTGGGTGGTTATGACTTTCGATTTTGAAGACTACCGCAAGTCCATCCCCGATGTCCATGGCTCCCGCATTTTCTTCCCCCGCTTGGGCGAGGAGTTTTTCCGACTTAGTGGGAAGGGTTTTTAATTTTAAAATTGAATTTTTATAAGAGCAGTGTTCCGACCACATGGCGGAGAAGATTCCAAGCTCTGTGGAGTTGGGCATTCTTCCTAAGATCTTTTGGATCTCTACAAATTCAGTTTCCGTAAGTCCGTGTTCTTTCGCATCTTCCAGACTAACTTTCTCTTTTTCCATACTGATTCCTTAAACAAGTTCCCTATAATTGCGATTGAAATAGAGGAGGGGAGATCCATCTCTCGTCACTACTGCTTCCACAAGACCAATGAAAATCCAGTGGTCCCCAGCATCGATGGTTTGGTTCACTGTGCAGTCAAGTGAGGCCAACGAATCCGGTAAAACTGGGGCTCCGGTGGAGAGGGTTCCTGGTTTTAGTCCTTCCAAAACAACCGCTTTGTCCAGGGAACCAGAAGCAAAATCAGCGGAAATTTGTTTTTGTTCGGAAGAAAGAATATTCACCACGAAGTTTCCTGCTTTTTCGATAGGTTCTTTGGCACTGGAATCTTTGGCCAAACAGAATAAAACTAACGGCGGTTCGAGGGAAACGGAAGAAAAACTAGAAACAGTGATCCCTCCTTTTTTCTCTGTGGATTCATAAGTGATCACACAAACTCCACTGGCCCAACGCGAAAGTGAAGATTTAAACTGGTCGATGGATGCGGGCATAAAGCCTCCGTATTGACAAATATCAATTTCTGGAAGGATTCTAAAAACCAAATTCCATTTGACCCTTTGATAATTTGCGAATGATTTAAGGGTAAGGCAATAGTATGAAAGCACTCACAAAACACAGAGAACTAATTTTTAATGACCTAAAAGAAAGAAAAGACCACCCCACAGCAAAGATGGTTTTTGAATCCGTTCGGGGAAAAGCTGACAAAATTAGTTTTGCCACCGTTTACAATTCCTTAGAATATTTAGTGGAACACAAGATGGTAAACAAACTCAATATCGAATCGGATTCGGTTCGTTATGATGCCTTTTTGGATGACCACTCTCATTTGCTTTGCAGTGACTGCGGGAAAATTTTGGATGTTCCTCCATTGAAACTCAGTGCAGACACAGATTGGCAAAGTTTGGGTTTTCAGGTGAAACACGTGGACATCGTGGTTTCCGGCACCTGTTCTTCCTGCCATTCTTAGTAATTTTTTCTGGATAGGGAGGTTCCCTATCCCATGATTGTCCTATGGGCATCATTCATTCACTCTCGGCGGACTTAATCAACCAAATTGCCGCCGGTGAGGTGATTGAGTCTACACATTCCATTCTGAAAGAACTCATCGAAAATTCCATCGATGCAGGTGCGACCAAAATCGAAATTGCTACCGATTCTGCTGGGTTTGGTCGGATCCTTGTTTCCGACAACGGACATGGAATCCAAAAAGAGGATTTGCCTCTTGCCATCAAACGTTACGCCACTTCTAAAATCCAAGACTTCCATGACTTGGAACATCTTTTCACTTTCGGGTTTCGCGGGGAAGCTCTGGCGTCAATTGCCTCTGTATCGCGGATGGTTTTGGAATCGGGAACAGAGGGAAATCGTACCGCTTACCGTGTGATAGTCGATGAAGGGAAAATTGTAAAAGAAGAAGAAATTCCTTTTTTTATTGGAACCAAAATTGAAATCAAAGATTTATTTTATAATACACCAGTTAGGCGGAAATTTCTAAAAACCGAAACGGGGGAAGAGAAAAAAAACAGGGCACGCGTCCAAACCATGGCAGTCTCCGAACCAAAAATTGGATTTCGGTATTTGCAGAATGGAAAGGAAGTTTTGAATGTAGTTCCCGAAGACGGCCTCGAACGCGTGTTATCTGTTTACGGCGAAAATCTTCGAGACCATCTTTTGCCAGTGAATTCCAGTCGCAATGGTATGACTCTTCGTGGTTGGATCTCCCATCCTGATTTTTATAAATCATCCCGCACGGGACAATTTTTCTTTGTAAACAACCGTTCTGTGGAATTAAAGTTTTCGGCACAAATTCTCAAACGTTGTTATGGGGAACTCCTTCCGAGTGGTGCCTTTCCTTACGCTTATTTATTTTTTGATCTCCCTCGTGAATTTGTGGATGTGAATGTTCATCCGCAAAAAAAGGAAGTTCGGTTTTTATCGGAAGAAACCATTACGGGAATTCTTTTCCAAGGGATCACTGAAGTTTTACGAACCTCGACACCTGTGGAATTTTTAGAAATGCGCCGAAGGCTTTCCATGCCAATTCCTTATGAAAACCGAGGAGGGGAATCTTCCTTCGGGTCTGGATTCGGTGGCCCTGGTTTTGGGTTTGGTACAGGCCAAGGGATGTTTGGCAATCTCCAAACGGAAGGTGAGTCACTCATTGGTCCAAGTTCCATTGAAGGAAGACAAGGATTTTCTCTAGAAGGAATTGGGGCAGGGACAAACTTACATTTATTAGGTGAGAATCTTACCAAACACAATTTGTTTGTCCCGAAAAAACACTACGGGGTTTTATTTGAGACCTTTATCTTGGCTGAGGCAGAGGATGGACTCTATATCATCGACCAACATACGGCCCATGAAAGGATTCGTTACGAAGAAGTTTTGCGTGACCTAAAGTCCAAAGCCTATAAGTCCCAAAGCCTACTCACTCCGATTCGTTTGGAACTGACCAAAGAAGAAGCCGAAGAGATGTTAGAAGAAAAACATCGGTTTGCAGAACTTGGAATCACTCTCGAACCGTTTTCGGGAGGAACCATTCTCATCCGGGAAGTCCCTTCTTACATTGATCCAGGAAAAGAAACCGAAACCATTTTGGATCTTTGGGAAAGGTTCAAACAAAAAGACCCGGAAGACAAAGAGCTCTACGATGAAATGGCTAAATGTGTGGCTTGTCGTTCGGCCATTAAAAAAGGGGATCAGGTCTCTGACCCCATCATTGGGGAATTGTTACAAAGATTGTCATATTGTGAAAACCCTTCCCTTTGTCCCCACGGTCGGCCCACTCTCATCAAACTCACAAGAAAAGATTTAGAAACCATGTTTCACCGGATCTAGACCTAGAGGAAAGAACCGAAAAACATTGATAGAATTCTCGGATTCGAAATTCTAGGCCTCATGCCACGCCCCCTAGAAGGCAAAAATATGACCCTGCGGGAGAAGGAAAAAATCCTCCTCCAAAAGATCAAAGCAGGGGATCCGACTGCCTACATGACCTTAGTGTCCCCTTTCCGAGAACGATTGTTCCGCAAAGCTGTTTCCATGGTAAAAGATGGAGATGATGCGGAGGATATTGTCCAAGACGCCCTCATTTCTGGTTATAAATCCATCCAAAACTTCCGTGCAGAGGCAGGGGTTTATACCTGGCTCTACCGCATTGTGGTGAATAAATCAAAAGATTTGCTCGCCAAGAAGAAACGGGGTCGGGAAAAACCCATGGATGACTCGGGAGATAACCAATTTGTGGATTCTCGTGTCGGATATGAAAAAAAATTGGAACTTTCTGAGGAGTCTCGTTATCTAATGGATAAGATTGCACTCTTAGAAGATTCCTACAAACAGGTTTTGGAACTTCGTTATTTCGAAAATCTTTCGTATAATGAAATTGCCGAGATCATGGAATGCAACGTAGGTACGGTTAAGAGTCGTCTCTTCAAGGCGAAGGAGTTTTTGAAGCACCTCATCCAGAAAGACGAAAAGGGAGAAGGGTTCTTTGAAAAATAAGTTTATGAGTTTAAAAGATTGGTTTCGTTCACAATATCCGGGTCTATTTCCTGAGGATACAGACAATGTGGTTTTGGAAAATAAGATTTGTTCTCTTTTCCAAAGGGTGAAGGAAAAGGAAGACACCATCCTTCCCCGAATGTCAAAAGACTTTGACACCCGCCTTTTCAACCTCCTCGAATCTGTCACCATCGACAAACCCAACCAAAAGATCTCCTTCACCTTCCGAGACTTAATCGAAAATCGAACGGTTCAATATTCCTTCTCTGCCGTCATGGCTTTAAGCCTTGTTTTTGTCCTTGCCAACCGGACTTCCCAAGAACCAAATCTTCCGGGAAATCAAGATACAGCGGGTGTAGTGATCGAACAAAACAACTACCAATACGAACCAACAAGCCTTGATCTAAATGAATCCTATCAAAAACGTGTGTTACTAGATCGTTTGCGATCTGCTCCTGGAGCGGTGTATGGACTTCGGGAATTGGAATTGTATTATGAAAAAACAGGAAGAGAATCGTCAGCAGATGAGTTAAGACTTCTCATCGAATCTGTAGAAAGATAATTCTTAAACAAATCCTTTGGCAAATTGGACGGCATCGCGGGAACGGATGTCGTCAGCCGAATGGAGAATGGCCAAAGCCAATTGTTCCATCCTCGCTTCCAGACGAAAACTTCCTCCACTCCTTTCCTTACTATCAGCAAGCCTCTTTAATTCAGAAAACCAAATTTGAATGGTTGTTTCGTCCTTTTTCAAAGGAGGGTGAAAGAGTCCTTCTCTCCATGCAAGGACAGGGACAAGTTCCTTCATCTCTTCTTCTTTTGAAGTGATCTCACTTGCCTTTTGGATGAGAGAAAGAAGGGGTGGCCAACGAACGATGGTATGGGGAAAAAGTTGAGGGTCATTTAAAAATGCAGTTCGGTAGGTTTCTATTCCCTCTCTTTCATTTCCCGTCATCACTTGTGTTTCGGCAAGGTAGTAGTGGAGGACTGGTGATTGTTTGTTTCCGCCATAGAGTAATACTTCCAAAGCCATTCCATAATCTTGGATTTTAATGAGACAAGCTGCCAGATCACGTAACAGATCTTTGTCGAGCGCATTGGCTCCTTCCCATTGGTAGGCAAGTTTCAGGTGGTCTCGTGCTTCTTTTAAGATGCAGTCTTGGGTGGCATAAAAACTATCAGTGGAATGGTACCCACGTTTTCGGATTTCGGATTCAAAATCGGCAAATAACCCGAGTAGGAGTTTTCCTCTATCTTTTCCTTCTCTTGTTTTTAGAATTAGATCAAGTCTATGGTCCCAAAAACTGGCAATGTAAAAACCGCTGATGGAGGCTAAATCAAGTGGGTCTCTGTCCAGAAGTACGGAATAAAGAGATTTTGCAGTTTCAAACTCACCATTAGAAAGATAGGCAAGTGCTTCTTCCGACTTCTGAATCATAAAAGAGTTAGTGTTGGCTTTTTTTATCGTGGTGTTTGCTTGTTTGGGAAAGAATTTTATCTTCCAATCCATCGATACAAACATATACATCTTTGTCTTGGTTGTGTGCGTTGAAATTATTGCCATCAGCATGTAACTTCATGTTAGAGTGGATTTCTCCATGAATGGCTTCAAATGATACTTCACAGGATACTATTTTTTGAACATATTTTGATACTCGTTCTAATTTTTCGTCCGCGTATTTTTCAGCGGCTTCGGATCGATCTAGATGTTTCCAGGTATAATTGATTTTCATAGTTTGTCCCAATTTGGTATGGATTGATTGTATTTTAGAAAAAAAGCAAACGTCAAATAAAAAAGAATTGAAGGTGAGTGTTTCTCGTCTTTAAGCTTGGAGGATGGGAAGTGAAGATAAAAAGGATGGGAAGGTAAATAAAACTGCAGCCAAAAAGAAAAAGACGAGTGTCACTGCAGCTAAAAAAACGGTAAAAGCCGCTCCTAAAAAAACAGCGAAAAAAATTGAGAATCCTCCTCCAAAATCGACTGTTCCAACCATTTACAACGATTCCAGATTTACCAAACACCCTGAATTTGCGCAGGAAGATCTCATTCGGGTTCTTGTACGTACCCCAAAAGAAGCCTTTGTCTTTTGGAAGTTTTCTGAAAAAACTTTAAAGAATCTATTAACAGATTTGGATTCTCCCTCTACCGATGAATTTCGATTTCGATTGAAGGTTGAATACAAAAATATCTTTGGAAGTGAACGAACAGAATTTTACGATCTTCTGCCCTTTACCGAATCGTACTACTTAAAATTTATGTTTCCTGTAAGAGAGATTCAAACTTCTATCATTGTTTCTTTTCACCAAAAGGAAGTATCCACTCTTCATTCATCGGGAAAGGATCTTCCTGGGGGAACAGAATCATTTCGATTGGATAAAGAATGGATCCATCCCCAATGGATTAGTATGGGACTTGTGGCAAAATCTGCCGGAAGTGAAGAGTATTATTTTAAAGATGGAGACGCCTCTGAGTTCTATGTGAATCCGAGAAATAGTGACCAAGGTGATCCCAATCGAGATCCAAACCGACCCTCATCAAGTTTTGGAAATGGTTCGGGATCTGGAAAAGGACTTTTGTAATGAATCATTTTTTAAAAGGGCATTTGGTTTTTGTTTTGCATGCCCACCTACCATTTGTTAGACACCCAGGATACGACACTCCTTTTATCGAAGAAAACTGGTTAAACGAAGCCATCCTCGAAACCTATATCCCTCTCATCCGAGTGTTTCGAAATCTAAAAAAAGAATCGGTTCGTTTTCGGATCACCATGTCCTTTACTCCTACCCTTTCTCTGATGTTGACAGATCCTTATTTGCAAAATCGGTTTCGAACTTATATCAAAAACCTGATCGGCCTTGCCAAAGAGGAAACCAAACGTAATGCAAAAGACCCGCACCTCCATTATCTAGCTTCCCGATACTTGGAACATTTTTTAGATACAGAATCCATCTTTGAAGAAGAGAATGGCGACCTCACCAAATGTTTTCTTCCCTTTGTAGAATCGGGGGAACTCGAACTGATGACAAGTCCCGCCACTCATGCCTTCCTTCCTTTTTATGATTCGGAAAGTTCGATCTTTCGTTCCCAATTGAAAAATGGACGAAGGACTTTTCGACGCATTTGGGGGAGAGACCCCAAAGGGATCTGGCTTTCGGAATGTGGATACACACAAAAACTAGAAGAGGAACTGGACCGGGAAGGGTTTCGGTATTTTTTTGTGGACACTCATGGAATCACACATGCAAGCCCCAGACCAAAATTCGGTGTTTATGCCCCCGTGGAAGTTGGGTATGGGGTTTTTGCTTTTGGACGTGATCCGGAAAGTAGCAAACAAGTTTGGAGCTCCATTGACGGTTACCCAGGAGACTTTCGGTACAGAGAATACTATCGGGACATTGGCCATGACCTCCCTTGGGAAGAAATTTCTCCTTATTTAAATTCCAATGGAGTCAGGATCAACACCAGTATCAAATACTATCGGATCACTGGGAAAACTCAGGACAAAGGATACTACCATCCGGACTGGGCGATGGAAGCTGCCGGAAACCATGCAGAAGATTTTTTAAGAAACCGCATCCGCCAAGCAGAACATTTATTTGAAACAAACAAACAACAAGCGGTAATTGTTTCTCCATACGACGCCGAGTTGTACGGACACTGGTGGTATGAAGGCCCACAGTTCATTGAATTTTTATTTAAAAAAATCCACTTCAACCAAAACACCATCCAACTCTCTCATCCTTTAGAAGCGACTCGTGCCCTCCCAAGGGTCCAATCAGTGGAAATGAAAATGTCCAGTTGGGGAGAAAATGGATATGGAGAAGTTTGGCTCAATCCAACCAATGATTGGATTTATCCTCTCATCCATTCTTTAAGCATTCGGATGCACAAGCGGGCTCATGAATTCGGATCCACTGGAACGGATTTACAAAAACGAATTTTAAAACAAATGGGAAGGGAACTCTTATTATTACAAAGTAGCGACTGGGCCTTTATCATGAAAACAGGGACGATGGTGGACTATGCGGTCCGTCGTACCAATGTACACACCAATCTCTTCCTCTCTTTGGAAGAGATGCTAAATGGTCAGGTGGATGAGGGGATCCTTGCGGCAGCAGAAACAGAAAACAATGCATTTCCCGACATCCGGATTGAAGATTTCTATTAGAATTCTTCTAAAAATTTCTTGCCTGGAGAAGGCCGGGTAAGAGGCTTAACTTAAATCGGAGGGTTTTATGTCGAATTCGTATCGTTTTCCCTTGGTTCTCGCGGTTCTCTTCTTTGCTGCCAATCTTTTGGTTTGCCGTTTTGTGCACAAAGAAACAACGGAAGGAGTGTTTCGGATGGATGATTCTGTCATTCGTTATACGGAAGCTTTGGAGGCCTCCGATGCACAAGAAACTTCTACCAAAACTTCCTTTGGAAATAACGGTCTTCTTTAGACCGTTTGTTTATTCTCACTTTTGACCAAACGATTCCTTTTGGTCAATACATCTCTTTACTTCGGTTTGAAGTCCACATTGTCCCAGTAGTCTTTTCCATAATCAAAAAATATTTCTGATCCTTCCGGGATTGTTTTTAACACTTTGAACCTAGCCGTTTTCCATCTGACGGATGTGATGAGTTCCGCATTGGGTTTTGAGGAGTGGTTGATATAACGAGTGTAATTGGACTCACGACCTTCCCCATAAATCCACCAGTCTTTACAGATCCAAAGTAGGTATTTTGAGTCTACGTATTTGTTTGATTCCGCTTGTTCATCGGTAATGATTTTACCCATGTAATAACCAACGGTATCTCCCTTGTATAATGTTTGTTTGGTGAATAGTCCCATTCCAATATTGGGAACAGAAGAAGGTTTTACGATAAAGTCACTTTCGGTATACACTACCGGTTTCCTTTTTTTGGCCTTCTTTATAGATTTCTTTTTCTTCATTTTCTTCCTATATGACATAAGAGGAAAACAATTCTACCTTGTAAAGCCATTGGTATTTAAGATTGCATGGTCGGGCTTCCGAACTTTAAGGGGAGAGGGGATCTATGAACCGGGAATCAGAAAAACTGCAGGAAGAAAAAACCAATGTTGTGAATCTAGCGATCTACCGAGCCAAAAAAGCTCTCGAACGAGACGGGTTTGAAGTGGTAGAAAATCCAGACGGAAAGATTACCCTTGTCATTCGTCTTGCGAAATAACACCCCCCTAGGATTTTGGATACATGACAGCTACACTGGAAGGCACCCGCATCGGAAACGGACAAAAACATTGTGTCATCGTTTCAAAGTTTAATGAATTCATTACTGAGTCTTTACTCAAAGGGGCAAAAGATGCATACAGACAACATGGAATCGCAGATTCCGATGTCACTGTCATCTATGTTCCCGGTGCCTTCGAACTCCCACAAACCGTAAAACGTGTCCTTGGGTCCAAAAAATACCAATTCTCTGCCATCGTTTGCCTTGGGGCTGTGATTCGTGGGGCCACTTCGCATTATGATTTGGTTTCTGGGGAAGCAGCAAAAGTAGGATCGGTGGCGGATGGATCTGTTCCTGTGATTTTTGGTGTCATTACCACTGAATCCATCGAACAAGCCATTGAAAGAGCCGGTACCAAAGCGGGAAACAAAGGATACGAGGCAGCCACAACAGCCATTGAAATGGCAAATCTTTTCAAAGAGATCGGATGAGTTCTAGACACCGCGGGCGAAGTCTTGCCCTAATGTGCCTCTACCAAATTGACCTCGTCGGAACCGATCCAGACAGGGCTATGAAATTCGATTGGTATGACAAAAAAATCACTCGTGAAGAAAAGGATTATGCTGTCTTTCTTGTGAAAGGAGTGGTCGAAAATCGAAAAAGCATCGATACTCTAATCAAGAAGTATTCGGAGAATTGGGAACTTTCGCGTATTTCCGTGGTCAACCGTTGTATTTTACGTTTATCAATCCTTAGTTTGCAAAAGGAACCTTTCCTTGCGGCCCCCGTTGTCATCAATGAAGCGGTGGAACTCACTAAAGAATTTGAAACGGATGAATCAGCGCAGTTTATCAACGGACTACTCGATGCCTTCTATAAGAAGGAGATCGTAGCGAAAAATCCCAAATAATAAAAAGAATGGATCCCATCCAAAAAAACCGGTTTCGCATTGAAGAGCAGTCTTCACAGCCAAGTTATTACCAGGAAGATCCATACTTACGGAACCTGGGTCGTGAAAAAGAAACCACTTACGAATCAGAAACCACCGCCCGCCGTCCTGTTTTATCTTTTCTTTTTTGGTCCTTCCTTGTCGCCCTAGTCCTTGGATTTTTGACCGCCGGGTATTGGTGGTATCTGGAGAAAAAAAAGAATCCAGAAGAAATCGCAAAAGCCTTAAAGAACCTTCCCACAGATAAAAAAGCTTTAAACCTTCTTGTGGATAAACCTTACCTTCCAGATGATTCCGTAAATCCGAAACTGGCGGCTTGCCTCAATGCCTATCATAATCGTTATGTGAATCGAGTGGGAAATGTTTGTGAGGAGTTTTTAAATTCACCAGGCGCAGACGAAGACAAATCCATTGCCCTTACCGTTCTTGGTGTGATGTATGATGAAGCCGGTCGTTATATCAATGCTATCGAACGATTGGAAAAAGCCATCCAATACGATTCCAAAAACTATTTTGCGTTTTATAATTTATCACTCGCATTCAAACATGCTGGGAAATTTGAAGAGGCAAGGCGTGCTGCGATGCGAGCCAAAGAAATTGCTCCGAATGACTACCGTGTGGCCCTCCTCCAAGGAAATTTATTCCAAGAGATTGGAGATCCGGCCAGTGCCATAGAAGCTTACAAAGAAGGACAGTCTTTGGCACCGGCAGATGTCACTCTTACTTACAACTTAGCCATTAGTTATTTGAAACAAGGAAATATCGCCGAAGCCATTTCTGAATTCCAAAAGGTAATCCAAACGGCTCCGAATTCCCAAACAGCGGTTTTGTCTTATGGCCATCTTGGTACCATCTTCTACCAAAGAGAAGATTATGATAGGGCGGAGTTTTATTTCAGAGAAGTGATTCGTTTGAAAACAAACGATGCCAAATCTTACTATAATCTTGGTTTGGTGTATTTGAAAAAGAAAGTGCCAGAAGAAGCGGCCAAATACTTTCAAAAAGCCCTCGATTCCAATGCCAACGAACCAGAAGTGTATCGTTACATTGCAGATGCCTTTCTATCAATGGGCCAAACCAATATGGCCATCACTGCTTTAAAAAAAGCATTGTTACTGAAACCCAGTGATGTGGATTCTCTTTTTGCTTTGTCAGAACTCTATTATAAAAAAGGGGAACTTGTCGAAGCAGAAAGTTTGTTTCGCCGGATCATTCGTCTCACCCCAGGGGATACATATTCGGAAACCGCTTATGTAAATCTTGGAATCATTTTGGATGAGATGGAACGTTATTCGGAAAGTATCACCGCTTTTGAAGGGGCCCTGTCTTTAAATCCCAAAAATCAATCGGCTTATTACAATTTGGGCCTAACCTATTTACATGCGGGAAAACCTACGATGGCCATTGAGTCTCTTCGTAAGTCGCAGGCACTTGATCCAAACCATGCACAGTCAAGGCTTGCCATTGCCGATTATTATTTAGAAAACCGATTTTATTCAGAAGCCATTGCCGAATATGAAGAAGCCATTGCTTGGAAACCGGAACTTTATGAAGCAAGATTGAAACTAGCAGATGTGTACATCCAAACCAAAAACTATCCGGCCGCAGAAAAGGTGTTAGTTTATGTTTTGGAAAATTCCAAAGACCCAAAAGAAATCAAACTCGCTCACAGAAAACTAGCACTGAATTATGCAAATAGTGGGAACTCTGGGCTTTCCAAAAAGGCCAAAGAAGAAGCATTTCGTGCAAGCCACATCGATCCTGAAGATATGGAATCAAGGCTTGTCCTTTCTAAAATTTTAATCGATTCCGGTTCCCTTGTGGATCGTGAAAAAGCGATTGAGGAACTAACGGTCATCACTCGTTCCGATGTGACACCTACCATTTCTTCTAAGGCACACAATTATTTGGGAGTTTGTTATTTTAAAAATGGGGAATTTAAAAGAGCACTCTCAAGTTTCCAAACAGCCATTGATTTAAATCCAAGTCTTACGGAAGCCTATGAAAACAAAAGGGCAGCTCGGGCTCAGTATGAAAAATCCTTGGAATCCAAAAAGAGAACTTATTTTTGAGTTTATTCGAATTTTCACGTCATAAAGAATTCCCAGAACATTATGAAGAATGCCGACTTACGGGTGTTCTTCGGTATCTTCCTGCAAAACAGAGAGAGTATGGGGATAGTTACTTTATGGAAGAATACAAGTCCCAATACAAAAAATCTTATTATGAAGATGAACCAAACTTACGGGTTATGGCAAAACGTCGGTTAGGGAATTTAGAATCGGTAGGGGCAAAACCAACAAATAAGTCCCTTTTGGAGATTGGATCGGCTGCTGGTTTTTTTTTAGATGAGGCAAGGACTGCCGGTTACCAGGCACGGGGCCTTGAACTTTCTCCGAAAGAAGTGGAATATGCAAAATTCACACTTGGCCTGGATGTAGACCAAACTTCGGTTTTGTCGGTGAAAGAAGGGGATTGGAAAGAATCGTTTGATCTGATCGCAGCTTTTTTTGTCATCGAACATATCGAAGACATCGAAGGGATTTGGAAACGAATCAACTCCTGGACAAGGCCCGGTGGCTTTCTTTATCTAGCAGTTCCTTCTAGTTTTGGCCCCAGTTTCCAAACAAATCCCAAGGAATGGTTTTCGACTCATCCCTCCGACCACTTTTTTGACTACTCTGTCCACTCATTGAAAAAACTCTTGTCAATCCTTGGCTTTGAAGTGAACTATGTTAGACCTATGTCGTATCACTCCTACCGGGATTTAGGCCTACGTGGCAAACTCCCCGAATGGCTGTATCGACTGTATGCAAACCAATTTGCCTATGGTGATACCATCGAACTAATCGCCAGAAAATTAAAACACTGAAATCCATTATGAAATTTAACGAATTACCCTTTCACGAGTCATTAACCAAAGCTTTAGAAAAAATCGGTTACACAGACCTCACTCCTATTCAAGCCAAATCCATTCCTTTTGCCATGGAAGGTCATGACCTCACAGGTCTTGCCCAAACCGGAACCGGAAAAACGATGGCTTTTTTACTTCCGACTCTCCACAGACTTTTGTCTGCGACAGAAGAAGAACCTTTGCCTTATGCCCTTGTCCTGGCACCCACAAGAGAACTTACCATCCAAATTGCAGAAGAAGCTAAAAAACTTTTAGAGTTCACTGACTTTGGTGTGGCCACCATCATCGGGGGAACGGATTACCGCTCCCAAGAACAGGCGTTAGGGAACAAGGCTTGTCTCATTGTGGCAACACCGGGAAGGCTCATTGACTTTGTCAAAAACCACGGCCTCTCTTTGGAAAATATCAAGGTAGTGATTTTGGATGAAGCGGACAGAATGTTCGATATGGGATTTGTCCAAGATCTCAAATACATCTTTCACAAATGTAAAAATAGAAAACAATCTCTTCTTTTTAGCGCTACCTTAAGTTACGAAGTGGTAAGGCTTGCCAGTAAGTATTTGAATGATCCGATTGAAGTTCATATCAATCCAGAAAAAGTTATCACCGAAAGAATCGACCAAAATTTACTCCACTTGGGACGGGAAGAAAAACTCCCTTACCTCGTAAACTCTCTGTTACACAATGAGATCGAAGGACTTGGAATCATTTTCACCAATTACAAGATGAACATTCCAAAGATCGTTTCGGTTCTTCGAAAATTTGGAATCACAGCCACAGGGCTTTCTTCTGAACTCGACCAAAAAAAACGAATTCGACTCCTCAGAGATTTTAAAGAAGGAAAGTATAAGTATCTCATTGCGACAGATGTTGCTTCTCGTGGGATCGATATCGAAAATATCGATGTGGTTTACAATTATGATCTACCACAAGATGCAGAAAACTATGTGCATCGAATTGGACGTACTGCCCGTGCGGGAAGAAAGGGTATGTCCATTGGATTTTGTTCTGAAACAGATTATACAGAACTCGAACGAATTGAACGTTACCTAAATTCCAAAATTCCAATCGGGGAAATTCGTGAAGAGTATTTGGAATTTCCTAAGGGAGAGTTCACACCTGTATTTGCTGATGAAGCCATTCCTGGTGAAAAAAAATACCAAGACCGGGAACGAGGAGATCGTGGCGGTCGTGGTGGAAAACCAAAACATGGCGGCGAACATAGATCAGGTGATAGAAATCAAAACCGTTCGGGAGACCGTGGACGTGGGAAAGGAAAAGGGGAAAAACACCACCCGCCTGCAAAGATGGCACACCCGCACCAACATGAGGGAGAAGGTGATCATAAACACCCGGCCAAAATGACCCACCATGAATTCAAACATGGCCACCATCCTAAGGATGGAAAGGGCAAAGGCCAACATAAGAAAAATCAATCTGGAAAACACCACCAAAAGAACGATCCAAGAAGAAATCTCTTCGATATCAACGAAGTGAAAAAATCTAAAAAACAGAAACTATCGATTTGGCAGCGAATTCTTTCTATCTTCAAAAAAGATTAGTCCTACTTTGTTTCTGTATTGTTTCCAATTCCGTATTTGCTGAAGTCGCCAAACTTCCGCTCTACGGAAAAGGAAACTACGTGGCATTTTCTGATTTGAAATCGATTTTGCCCGAACTTTCCACCAAACTAAAAAAGTTCACAAGAGTTGGTTCCATTTACACTCCCCAAGGGAATCTTCAATTCCGCCTAGGGTCTAGTTTTTATACCCTGGATGGAAAAATTTACAAAATCCCCAAAGCCATTTTAAAAAAAGAAGAAGATGTGTATCTTCCTTTGGATCTTGTGGAAGCAGTTTTACTCAATCTAATCTCTTATGATGTTCGTTACCAATTCAAAGAAACGGAACTTTGGGTTCTCATTCCCAAAGAACCAACTCCCAAACGAAACCTAAATGTAAAAGCCATAGTGATTGATGCGGGCCATGGAGGAAAGGACCCAGGAACTTCCGATCCAACCGGATACTATGAAAAGGATGTAAGTCTTGGTGTGGCTCGTTACACTTATTTGTACTTACGGAAGTACTACCCAGAAATTCGGGTGCAGATGGTTCGAAAAAATGATTCCTTTGTGGAATTAGAAGACAGGTCCAAATTGGCAAACCAAATCTTGCAGGACACAAGGGATGTGGTTTTTATTAGTTTCCATTGTAATGCTTCGCTTTCGGATAAGGCTGCTGGTTTTGAGGTCTATTACCTTTCGCAAAGTCCAAGTACGGAGGCCGCTCGTGAAACGGCCATTTTGGAAAACCGGTATGTGGGAAAACATAAGAACCCGGTTGTCTCCCAGATCCAATCTCAGATGTTGTCCAGTGTCACCCAAAGGCGGTCTAAGAAATTGGCAAGTTCTGTGGCTCTGCAGTATGAAAAGGCATTAAGTCCTGAGATTCCCTCTCGGGGTGTGAAAAAGGCAGATTTTTCCGTCTTGCGAGGAAGCCTTATGCCTGCGGTACTTGTGGAAATGGGGTATCTGACAAACCCAGAGGAAAGCAAACGTTTGCGGGACAAAAACTACCAAAAGAAAATTGCTCGCAGTGTCATCAAAGGAATCCATGAATACGCATCTTCAAAAGATTAAAGAATATCTTCGTTCTCTAAAAGAAATCATAAAAGACCTAATCATTCGGTTTTACAAAATCGGAACGGGGGAAACGAGGCTCACTCGTGATTTTATTTTTTTGTTTGCCTCTTGGTTTTCTTTACTGATCTTTTTTAGTTTTTTTATTTTAGCAGAACAAAACCCATTTAGACTTCTGGTTCCTTTCCAACTCTATTCTTATCCTTCTTTTGATCATAGAGAACCAATTGTGATTTATATTTCGAATGGAGAAGGGGAACAAATTCCCATCCACAGAAAGGTTTTAAAGCAGGAAGAAACGGGAGCATTTATTTACCAAATTGTAGGTGAAGTGGGATCACCACCTTACTTTGATTCTGTGGAAGCATTGGCTAAAGATGGTAAACTTTTTTCTCCTAAAAAACTTTTGGACATTCGATTTGCATTAAAGCAGTCCTGGTTTTTAGAAAAAAATTCAAAACTTGTGATCGATTGGAATGTAGAAATTTTACAAGATGTGATGGAAAAATATAGACTTCCTCGCACCAAATCGGAAGAAACTGGCGATTCTGAAGATGAAAACCCCAATGCTCCTGTTGATACCATTACCTATTATTCTGCTGGAACAGAAACTGGTCCTAAGGAATCAGAAGAGGTTGTGAACAAACGTAGGATCCTTGCTATGGAGTCCACAATACGTGCGTTAAATGCAAGTTTATTTGAAAACTTTAAAGACTTAAAAACAATCGAACATCACTTTTCCGGAGAAACAAGTCCTGTTTACCACTGGGAAACTTTATCTCCAGAAGCCAGTCGCCCTTAACTTTTTCGTTTTGGGTGTTTCCGCTTTTTAACCCTTCCGCCTCAAAAACTAGGATAATCCCTATTTGTTTTCCCATTTTTCAAAATTTGCTTATGGAAAATGGGGATTTGCCGATCATCGTATGGGGGAAATTAGAACTTTTTTTTAAAAAAAATAAAACGCTAAAGTCGTTAAAATACCGCAATAAACCGCAATAAACCGCAATAAACTCCGAAAACTACCAAGTTTCTTTAAATTAATTTCTTCTATCCGATCACCGACATACAAAGGGAACAAATAGAGATTTTAGGCACCATAGGGGCCTGAAAGCCAGACACAAAAAAACCAAAGAGAGAAGGGATTCTCTCTTTTGCCAGATCAAGTTTCAAGGAGGAAACCAATGATCATAAACCACAATTTAGCCGCGATCAACTCACATCGCGTCCTCAAGTTCCAAAACGAGGAAGTCTCCAAAAGTATGGAGAAACTATCCTCTGGTATGCGAATCAACCGAGCAGGTGATGATGCATCAGGCCTTGCCGTTTCGGAAAAAATGAGAACGCAGGTGAATGGTCTTAGACAAGCAGAGAGAAATACCGAAGACGGTATGAGCCTTATCCAAACAACGGAAGGGTTTTTGCAAGAATCGAATGATATCATTCAAAGAATTCGAACTCTTGCAATTCAGTCGTCTAACGGTATTTATACTGAGGAAGACAGACAAATGATCCAAGTCGAAGTTTCACAACTTATCGACGAAGTGGACAGAATTGCTTCACAAGCTGAATTCAACAAAATGAATTTGCTTCAAGGTGATTTTGCTCGTGGATCTAGAGCAACCTCCATGTGGTTTCATATTGGAGCAAACCAACACCAAAGAGAAAGAGTGTTCATTGCAACTATGACTGCACGTGCACTTAATCTAAAAGGTCAAAGTGGAGAACTCTTGTCTTTGTCAACTGCTGACAAGTCAAACGATGCGATCGGAACTTTGGATGCTGCGTTAACTCGCATTAGCAAACAAAGAGCAAACTTAGGTGCTTACTTTAATCGTCTTGAGCATGCTGCAAAAGGGCTCATGAACGCTTATGAGAATACCCAAGCCTCCGAGTCTAGGATCCGTGATGCGGATATGGCAGAAGAAACTGTGGCTTTCACAAAGAACCAGATATTAGTTCAATCTGGAACTGCTATGTTAGCTCAGGCGAATGTTCGTCCACAAGGAGTTCTTTCTCTCCTTCGTTAATAACCTAACGAAGTGAGTGGTTTGTGTAACTGAAGAGTTGTATTTAGATAATCAGCCGGCTTTCCCCTGCCAGGTGGCAAAATGAAAGCTCATCCTTGACACCGGACAGGGATTGTCCGGCTAAGAACGCAATATATATCGTTCTTGGTAATACACAAAGGAGTGTAGGCCAATGATTATCAATCACAACATGAGTGCGATTCAATCACATCGTGCTCTCAAGTTTACACAATGGGATGTAGATAAGACCATGAGGAACCTCTCCACTGGGCAAAGGATTAACCTTGCCGGTGATGATGCTTCTGGTCTTGCTGTTTCGGAAAAACTACGAACACAAATTCGTGGTTTACGTCAGGCCGAAAGGAATACGGAAGATGGACTTAGTTTCATCCAGACTGCAGAGGGTTTCCTCGACCAGTCGGCTGAAATCATCCAACGAATCCGGACCCTAGCGATCCAGACTTCGAACGGAATCTACACACCGGAGGACAGGCAGCTCGTGCAGGTAGAAGTATCTGCGCTGGTGGATGAGATCGATCGAATTGCTTCACAAGCAGAGTTCAATAAAATGAAACTGTTTGAAGGAGACTTCGCTCGAAAGTCAACGAAGGCGTCGATGTGGTTTCACATGGGAGCAAACGCAAAGCAAAGAGAGCGTTTCTACATTGGAACTATGACTTCGAAAGCTCTTAAGATGTCAGAAGGTGCAAATAAAATTGCTCTTTCTACACCTGGAAAAGCAGACGAAGCGATTGCTAAAGCGGACTTCGCCTTGAACAAGATCATGAAGCAGAGAGCAGATATGGGAGCTTATCAAAATAGGCTCGAAAGTACTGCAAAAGGCCTCATGGGTGCATACGAAAATATGCAAGCATCCGAATCAAGGATTAGGGACGCAGATATGGCGGAAGAAATGGTAGCGCTCACGACGAAACAAATTCTCGTGCAAAGCGGTACGGCAATGCTAGCGCAAGCCAGTCTTCGGCCAAATTCTGTATTACGACTTTTGAATAACACTTAAGTCGTAGTAAGGCAAGAGTTGCCTTAAGACGGTTGCCTCTTTTCGAAGGACACTTCGGGAAGGGGCTTTTTTGTTTCGAAACACAAATCTGAAATTCTAAATGGGACGATAAATCGAGTTTTTTCTTCGATTTAAGGATTTGCCTAACCAAATGGACTTGTGTCCGTTAACTTAGAATATCGAAATATATAAATATAATGTTTCTAATGTTTGACACACCACCTAACGATTGAAGATTGACAAAAAAACAGATGTAATGCGATATTGTTTTATGTTTCAATTTTTCAAGATTACGTTTGTTTTACTTTTTGTTTTTAATTGTGCTAATGTTTTTTCTCCCACTGGGATCAAAGGGGAACAAGCCAAAAAGAAAATTGAAGAACATCGAAGTAGTTTGAGTTTTCTTTCTATAACTAATTTGTTAATGAGTTCCATCTCAAGTTCTGCTTCCAATCCATCCGCTTCTAGTTATTCCTGCCCAACGGAAAATACCGCCGTCCAAGGGTTTTCTGGTCCAACGACAACAGCCAATTTTAGTTTACCCCAAGTAGGGACTTATATCGATTTAAGCGTTCCTTCTTCTGGAACTTTTTATTTCCGATCCAATCCATCTTCCACAAATACTATATTCGTTTCTAGAATATTAAAAACTGAAAATACATCTGCAAACGCATCATGTTATTATTCTACTAACAGCGTTTGCGGAACGACCGATTTATCTGTTGCATCCATTGGTTTAATGGTTGGCTCTACTATCTCTGTCAGTCCAGGTACTTGTTTGGCGATAAAGTGTTCCACTCCAGCATATATGCGGATCAAACAATATAGTGTGGAATCAATTAGTAATATTCTATTAGAACCAATGTTGTCAGTAGTTTCTTCGCCAATGTTATTTGAATCTTTGTCGGGAATCAATAATGATACTTATTATACGTTAGAGTCCTATGCAAAATGCAAAGAAGAAATTACAAATTTTTCTCTCATTGAATTACAATATTCTAATCATCTTGCTGCTATTTTAAAAGAAGTTAGTAATTGTAATAAACCAAATGCTGCCATCCAAGCAGCAACGTTAAATCCAAATCTAACGGCGAGTTTGCAAGCAGATGCTTGTAAATTAGAACCAGTCAATGTATTTGGATATTAAAATTCAATATCCATTGTTTTGTGTTTCGGGATTTGTCTCCAAGATGGGTATTTAGATTTCCCACCAGCTTTTGTTAGAAAAATGGTTGAACCCTTCGGAATGGAGGGGTGAAACTTACCAATTACAATGAAATGGATATACTTCTTTCTCGGAGATCCTAGAAAACACTCTCTCGAACATCGATTGTTTAATACAGTTTCCTTAGTTACTGCGATGCTTAATTTTGTTGTGGTTTTGGGAGTGGTTCGTTTAGAAAATTCTTTAGTTCTTGTGGCATTGAATTTTGGATCAGGGATCCTAATGTTTGCCATGTACTATTTAAGCCGAGTCAAGAGTATTTATTTTTCTTTATACTGGCCTTTTCATTTAACAATTCTTTTTTATTTATCAGCAATGTGGTTGTATAGTGGCGGTTCTTTGGGAGGGAATCACTATTATCTAATACCAGCCTTTGTGATCGCACTTTTTTTAATTAGAAATCAGAATGTATTCGTCGTTTCTTCGATTTACGTTTTATTGCCAGTCACTTTGTATTTGGTCGAGTTTTTTCACCACGAATGGGTAACAAGTTATGGAACTGATTCTGATTTGTATTTGGATGCGGGTGGTAAATTTATTTTTATCCAAATTCTAATTGGGATCATGGTTTTTATTCTGAGGCGAAACCTAAATGTGGAAAGGAAAAAGTCGGAAACATTACTACTAAATATATTACCGGAACCCATTGCCGTTGAATTAAAAAAAGAAGGCCGTGTAATCCCTCGGTTATACGAATTTACTTCTGTACTTTTTTGTGATATGGCTGGGTTCACAAAAATTGCAGAGAAAATGAATGCAGAAGAACTTGTTTACGAATTGGATACAATCTTTCGTGAGTTTGATCGTCTCTGTAAAGAATATCGATTGGAAAAAATAAAAAGTATAGGGGACAGTTATATGGCTGTCGGTGGAATTCCAAATCAAAATAGAACCAATGCTGTTGATTCCGTATTATGTGGTTTATCATTTCAGTCTTATATGGCCGAACAAAAACAGGTTCAGTCTTTAAGGGGGAGAGATTTTTGGGAGATCCGTTTGGGAATTCATTCGGGGCCTCTTGTCGCCGGTGTCGTGGGTACAGATAAATTTGTTTATGATGTTTGGGGCGATACCGTCAAAACGGCAAGTCGTTTGGAAAGTTCTGGGGTGGTGGGCGAGTTAAATATTTCTTTCCAAGTGTATGAAGAGGTAAAATCTTATTTTGATTGTGAACCACGTGGTTCTCTTTCATTGAAAGGGGGAACCAATATTCCCTTGTATTTAGTAAAAGGTTTTTTGCCTGAATTTGCAGATGTACAAAGTTCAAAAATCCCAAATGATTTATTCAAACGCCTCTATGAATCGGGAGCCTTATTCACCCATAACGAAGAAATAGAATAAATTTACAACGAAAGACTGTCGGTAAAATTTTTAAAGTTTTACCGATTCTTTCATTTTGTGAATTTGTCTCGTATGCCCAAAATTTTGATTTTGCTTGTCCATCCCACTCTTGAGAAGTCCAAGGCCAATCAACTCCTTTTGGATTCATTGCCGGTATCAGAAAACATCACCTTACATGATTTATATGAAGAATATCCTAATTTTTCGATCAACGTAAAGGCGGAACAAGATTTAATGGCAAACCATCAAATCATCATTTTTCAACATCCCTTGTATTGGTACAGTTGCCCACCTTTGATGAAATTATGGATGGATCTGGTCCTTGAGGATGGTTGGGCATACGGAACCAATGGATCTCATTTGTCTGGGAAAAAATGGATCCAAGTCATCACAACTGGTGGCTCTAAAGATGCTTATTCAAAACACGGATTCCACGGTTACGAAACGGAGGAATTCCTTTTGCCTTTTCGTCGTACGGCAGAACTTTGCCAAATGGACTATTTGCCTCCTTTTTTAGTCCAAGGAACTTTTCAGTTGACTGAGTTGGATCTTCAAAAAGAATCCAATCGTTATTCCATGTTCATTAATCAGTTGTTAGGTGAACCAAATGAATGAAGTCAGTTTTTTTATCCAAGCATTGATCTATCTGACAAGTGCCATCATTGTGGTTCCGATTGCCAATCGACTTGGGCTTGGTTCTGTACTCGGTTATTTAATTGCCGGTATTGTCATTGGTCCTTTTGTTTTTGGTTTTGTTGGGACAGAAGGTAAGGACATGTTGCACTTTGCCGAATTTGGTGTGGTGATGATGCTTTTTGCCATCGGTTTGGAATTAGAATTAGACCTTCTTTGGAAATTAAAAATTTGGTTACTTGGGCTTGGTGGATTACAAATCATCATCACAACTGCCCTAACTGCCATGTTTTGTTATGGATTTGGTTTTTTCTGGAAACCCTCGCTTGCCCTTGGTCTTATCATGTCTTTATCTTCAACAGCCATTGTTTTACAAACTTTGAAAGAAAAAGGCCTAATGAAAACACTTTCCGGCCAAGCTGCATTTTCTGTTTTGCTTTTTCAAGATATGGCCGTCATTCCGATACTTGCCATCTTTCCTATGTTAAGTGAGACAAATGAGGTTACATCATCACAACACCATTCCTTAATCGAACATTTGCCAGGTTATGCAAAAACTTTGGTCGTACTATCTGTCGTGATTGGAATCATTTTGGTTGGTAAATATCTATTAAAACCTGTGTTTCGAATTTTGGCAAAATCGGGAAGCCGTGAAATTTTTACTGGTGCGAGCTTATTACTCGTAATCGCCATTTCTCTGTTAATGGGGGCTATTGGCGTTTCGGCGGCACTCGGAACTTTCCTTGGTGGAGTGGTTCTTGCGAGTAGCGAATTTCGTCATGAGTTAGAAAGTAATATTGAACCATTCAAAGGACTATTGCTTGGATTGTTTTTTCTAAGTGTGGGTGCTTCTATGGAAATTCCTGTTGTGATGGAAAGTCCTATGAAAGTTCTTGGAATCGTTTTTGGAATTATTTTTCTGAAAGCACTGGTTTTATTTTTTCTTGGATTTGTTTTTCGTCTTCCATTAGACCAAAATCTTTATTTTTCTTTGGCACTCTCCCAAGTGGGTGAATTTTCTTTTGTTTTGTTTGGTTATTCAGAAGGACTTGGAATTTTGGATGAACAAACCATAGTCATTTTAGTTGCTTGTGTTGCGGTGAGTATGGCTCTCACTCCCGTACTTCTTTTGTTATATGAAAAAACGATATTTGGATTTTTAGAATCAAAAATTCCCAAAAAACAAACAGAACAAGACATTCATAAACAAGAAAACCCTGTCATTATCTGTGGGTTTGGTCGGTTTGGAAATATGTTAGGACGTTTTCTTAGATCCAATGGAGTTCCCATTACCATTTTAGATTTTGATGCCGACAGAGTGGAGATGCTTGGTCGATTTGGATTTAAAGTCTATTTTGGAGATGCCACCAGATTGGAGTTATTAGAATCAGCTGGTTTAGAACATACAAAGATTCTTGTGGCCGCATTGGACAATCCAGAAAAACAAGCAGAACTCATTCGTAATGTAAGCCAACACTACCCAAATATCAAAATCGTTGCTAGGGCTGGAGATAGAGAAGAGGCCTATGATTTAAAGGAAATGGGTGTGTCTTATATTTATCGAGAAACAAGGGAAACCGCAGTGCAAATGGGTAAAGATGTACTTAAATTACTCGGAACTAGGGCTCATACGGCAGAAAAGGCAAAAAATTTATTTTTGAAACATGATGACGAAACCTTTCATGAACTTTTTGAATTAAGACAGGACAGAGTCCAATATATGAGTCTTGCGAAACAGAGAAACGCAGAGTTAGAGAGGTTGATGCTCGTGGATTTGGGAAAGGAAGATGAGTTGGAAAGGGATCCTTGGAGCGAAATGGAAAGGTGAGTTTTTATAATTAAGAAAAAAGAGAAATCAGAAACTCTATTCCCGAATGATCTTCTTTTTTCTTTCGAGAATAGAGTTTTTTAGATGGTTTTACTTTTGTTGGTTTCATAGAAAAAATCATTCTAGAAGCCGCTTTGATTTGGGTGACTTGTTTTAGTTTTCCTTTTGCCTTCATAATCTTTAGACTTTTGAAGACAAAGGGAAGAATCAATTCTTATTTTTTAGAATCCAGAATTTGGTTCCACTCATCCAAAAATGGTTTTGCGACCGCAAGAACCGAACTTGGATCTCCTTCGATGGTCACAGATTCCATCACATCACCTTGTTGGATTGTATTGACCACTTTTTGGTCTGTCTCATCCACTACAGCACCAAACACAGAATGTTTTCCATCAAGCCATGGTGTCGGAACATGTGTGATAAAAAATTGGCTGCCATTGGTTCCTGGACCTGCATTTGCCATAGAAAGGATTCCTGGTTTGTTGTGTTTTAAACTAGAATCAAACTCATCTCTGAACTTATAACCCGGTCCCCCAGTTCCTGTTCCTTGGGGGCAACCGCCTTGGATCATAAAATCTGCAATCACTCGGTGAAATTTAAGTCCATTGTAAAAATTCCTTTGGGCTAGGTTTACGAAGTTGGCTACCGTATTTGGTGTTTTGTCTGGAAACAAATCGATGCGAATTTCGCCTTTATTTGTTTTGATAATTGCTCTCAGTGTGCTCATTCCAGTATCACAATTCTTGGATTTTCCCTGGCAAGTCGAAAAAAGGTTTTATGTTTCTCACTTCCGAGGATAGAATCATACTACCATCGATTTTGGAAAGGAGACTTGTCATGAAGCAGGTTGTATTGATTTTACTCGTATTGGTAACAATCCCAATGTTTTCGGAATCTTCCAAAAAGAAAAAAACAAAATCGAAACCAGTCCCAATAGAAAACAAACTCATTGATTACACTGAGTTCAAACGAATTGTCAATCGTTCCGAAGGAGAAAGAGAGACTCACCGCCTAACAGAAGATCAATTTTTGAAATTAATGTCGGAAGAAGGTGTTGTGTTATTGGATGCTCGTAGTGAAAATCGGTTTCATCTTTTGCATATAAAGGGAGCCAAAAACCTTCCCTTTACCGAATTTACAAAAGAGACTTTGGCCGAAGTGATCCCGGAAAAAAAAACTAAAATTTTAATTTACTGCAATAACAACTTTGAAGGAAACCAGGAAGCCTTTGCCGCAAAAAGTCCTGCAGCATCTCTAAACCTTTCTACATATAACTCACTGAAGGCCTACGGATACGAATCCATCTATGAATTAGGACCACTTTTGGATGTTAAAAAAACAGTCCTCCCACTTGTCAGCGATTCGCCGGCTCCTTGATTTCGATTGACTAAGGATTCCCTTTTATGGTCTTATAGAAATAAATTTCCATGATCCAAGGTGAACTTCTTTCTGATATCATCGAAGCCGTTTCCAATACATTTGGGAACGAGTTTTTAGATAGGCTTACACTCAAACTAGCTTCCACAATTGGGGCAGATTATACATTTATTGCCATCTTCGATAAGGAAAAATACGAATCAAAAACCATCACTCTTGTCGCAAAAGGCAAGATTGCAGAAAACATGGCTTATTCTTTAAAAGATACACCTTGTGCGGAAGTGTTTGATAATTCTGTATGTTATTATCCCACAGATGTTCAAAAAGTTTTTCCGGGTGACCAACTTCTCATCGAAATGAAAATCGAAGGATATATTGGTTCCCCTTTACTCAATTCCAAAAAAGAAGTGATGGGACTGATTGTTGGCTTATTTGAAACGGAAATCCAAAACAAAGACCAAATTTTGACTTTGTTCCAAATTTTTTCCGGAAGGATTGCTGCTGAATTAGAAAGATCGGAATATGAAAGTCGTTTGGAGCAGAATAACCATGAGTTAGAATCTTTGGTTGACAAACGAACTAGTGAACTAAAACAAACGTTAGATGAGCTAAAGGAAAGGCAAAACCAACTCATCGAGTCAGAAAAAATGGCAAGTCTTGGACTTTTATCGGCCGGAATTGCACATGAAATCAACAATCCTCTGAACTTTATTTTAGGTGGTTATTTTGGGGTTCGTGAGATTTTAGAGGGTTCCGGTTTAGACTCTGAAAAAACAAAATTATACTTAGATGCCATTAAAGAAGGAGTTGATCGTACTTCTCGAATCGTCAAAGGCCTAAACCAATTCACTCGCAGCGGAGATTCTTTTGACGAACGTTTTGATTTGAATGAGATTTTAGAAAACTGCCTTGCGATGTTAACGCATTCGCTTCGGGATCGAATTGAGGTTCAAAAGGATTTAACTTCTCTGCCTCTCCTTGTCCAAGGAAATTCCGGAAAAATCCACCAAGTATTATTGAATGTACTGACAAATGCCATCCAAGCCATGGAAGGGGAGTTCGGGATCTTGGGAATCCAATCCTTTGAAGAAGGTCCCTATGCAATCATGGTCATTACCGATTCAGGTGCTGGTATTCGTGACGAACACTTAAACCTCATTCGAAATCCGTTTTTTACTACCAAAGAACCAGGAAAAGGTGTTGGTCTTGGACTTTCCATTGCCTACAAAATTATTAAAGATCATAACGGTTTGATTGAAATAGAATCTGAATGGAGAAAGGGAACAAAGTTTTTAATCAAACTACCTAAACCAAAATGAACGACACCAAAACCAAACGTAAGTTACTCTATGTAGATGATGAAATACTCAACTTGTATTTATTTCGTGACTATTTTAAAAATGAGTTTGATGTAATCGTTGCAAAGTCCGGGAAGGAAGCAATGGACGAACTTAACGAAAATTTGGATGTGCAGTTTGTGATCAGCGATATGCGGATGCCAGAAATGAACGGATTGGAATTTATCACAGAAGCCAAAACCCTTCGGCCCAATATCACTTATTGTATTTTAACGGGATATGATCTGACTCCAGAAATCCAAACGGCCATCGTTGAAAAAAAAGTGGCTAGGTATTTTTCCAAACCATTTGATCCCGCAGAGATAAGTTCCTTTCTCTCTGCAGGGTCTTAAACACTTGAAACTATTTGTTTCTAAATTCTGCTTCCACAACCCCGCGTTTGGAGCTGTTGATGCTCAATGTTTTACTACTTAAAAAACGGAAACTAGAGTCTTTTTTATACATTAACTCTTCCGCAAACATAGATTCTTTCCCAGGATATGTCAGCTCCCATTCAGAACCATTCATTTCTGTTTTGCGGTCATTGATTTGTTTAACTGAAGTGTATTCCATCAAATCGTTTTTGAAATTGATGGCATCTTCCAATCCAAGACCTTTGAATTTTAAGATGACAGTGTTTTGTTCTGTGAGTTTGAACCATTCGTCTTTGATTTGTTTTCCCACTTTTCCTGAAACTAGATTTGCCCAATCTTTGACAGCTTGTTCTCTGGAAACTTCTTGGGTGATATCAGCACCGCGTCCTTCCAAACTTCCTGATCCAAATATTTTTCCATCACCCCAAAGTTGGATGATGCGGTATGGGCCAGTGGCTGCTGAACTTAAAAAATCTGTTTTTTTCCCACCAGGCAAAACCACAGGTTTTTGGTCGGTTGTTGTGACTTTGGCAACAATCAAAACCTCGGCACCAGAATCTTGTGCGAGAGTGAGTAGAGGACTTCCTTCTTCTACCGATGTGAGGTCGAGTTTGGCAAGGCTTGGATTTTTTTTGAGTAGAGCTGTGAGTTGAGAACTATCCACAACTTTGTTTCCTTTGGTGCGGAGTTTTTCAATAAGTTCTGCTTCGGCAATGTTTGTTGCTGATCCAATCGGATAAGACTTTCCATTCACAACGGTTTGGACAAGGACGGCAATTCTTGGATTTCCTACATCATCGAGGAGGGCATCCACTGCTGTGGAAAGTTTGGTTGCTTCTACTTCACAACGGACATTCAAACGGATCATGTCTTGGGTGTCCAATTTCCATTGTTCTTCGCTAATGATATCGTATTTTTTTACGAAACTATCTGTTTTCCCATAGAGTTTGGAGCCTAGGGACTGGCCATCGGATACTCCCGATTTTTCAGTGATTTGTTCCCCCACAAGTTTGCGGATGGCATTGAGTTTGGCATCTTTCAGTGCTTTGTTTCGTGCAAGAGCCAAGTCTCCTTGGTAAATCGGTGCCTCTCCCATCGCTGTTACCACGTTGTCTGGCAGCGTAGGTTGTTTCTGGGCAGAATTGGATCCGGCACATGCCAAAATAGTAAGGATGAGAACTCCGGTTAAGGGAGCCAAACGAAGTCGGTTGAACATGAAGGACATTTCTCCTTGAAGATTTGCTATATTATAGAAACATATACTTACATGACCAATTACTTTTTTAGGTTTTCTCTCTGCTTTCTAGTCCTTGCATGCCACGGGAACACAGTTCCCCAATTTCGCGTCCATCCGAATGATTCCAAGTTGCGGATTTCCCAGGACATTTTTTATGAAAAAGTCCTCCCCACTATGGCTGGAAAAAAATTGATGCTTGCCACGAACCCTTCGGGGATTGGAACAAATCCTAAAAAAATCATCACTTCTTTAGAAAAACATAAAATCACTCTAGAACATTTGATTGGCCTAGAACATGGGTTCCTTGGTTTAGAAGAAGAGTTTAGCCAAACACCCGTTACTATGGACTCTACTTTCAATCGACCTTTGTATCATATCTATCGAATCAAAGATTCTGAATTAAGAGATCTTGTCCGGGAAGTGGATTACGTTGTTTTTGATGTCCAAGATGTAGGAATGCGTTGTTATACATACTTAAGTGTATTAAAAAGACTTATGGATGCGATGAAGAATACAAAAACAAAACTCATTGTTCTCGATCATATTCATGTGGCCATGCACCTCCCTCCAATGGGTGAAAAAATGAATCCGAAGAATTTGAATTTTGCTGGTGAGTTTCCATCGCTTCTCATCACAGGGATGACGGTTGGTGAGGCCACAAGATTTTATAATAAAGAATATTTAAAAGACAGTGTGGATGTGATGGTGGTTCCGGTAGAAGGATATAAACGAGGAATGTATTTTGAAGATACAGGAATTCCTTGGACCACTCCTTCACCAAACTTACCTATGGTGGACTCTGCGAGAAATTACCTTTCTTTGGTATTACTCGAAGGTGTGAATGTTTCTGTGGGAAGAGGGACCCAAGCTCCCTTTGTTTATTTTGGAGCTCCTTGGATGACAAACCCTGAAGAGCTTGCAACAAAACTTGGTAATCTTGGAAACAAATCTTATTATTTTTCTCCTGTTTATTTCAAACCAACCTTTGGTCCCCATAAAGGAAAAATTTGTTCAGGACTTCGGATGAATTTAGTTCGTCCGGATTATGATCCCATCCAATTGGCTTATGATCTGATACGGCTCATGAAAGAAACCTATCCAAATGATTTTAAATGGAGTAAAGGTTCTACTAACCATTGGGTAGACCAACTTTGGGGGAATGAACATTTCCGTACTTCGATCAATGAAGGAAAATCTTTTAGTGATTTCCATAATACTTATTTAGCAGAAGAAGAATCGGAACGTAAAAAAATCGCTCCTTATTTGTTGTATTGAGGTAATGATGAAACGACTTTTCCTTCTATTTTCTATTTTACTTTTTGTTTTTACTTTGTCTGCTTCCGAAAGGGAATTTGTTTCTGTTCCTAAAAATAAAACTGCCAAAGTTTTGAAGTCGGTTGCTTATGCCACAATTCGTTCCACTCTCCTTGTTTCTTATGGGGAAGGTGAAGAGAAAGAATCTGTATACACTTCTTGTTCGGAAAATTTTCCAAGTATGCCAGGAGACTTTCCTTGCAATTATTTGGATTATGAAGGAACAACATTGGAAGTGGCTCCCAGTTCCGCAACAAATGATGGAGAGGCCACGGAAGGATCTGATCCAGAGGATATTAATCCTGGTGGAAAGGTTACCATCAAACGCATCAAACAAAAATCCCCAAACTTAAATGGAAAGGTGGTTTTCCTTGGGGAAGGTGAAGACCAACTCAAACTATTTTACGGACCCAAAGGACAAATTTCTCATTATCTATACAGGCAAACTCTTGTTATATTTAAATGGGATCTTTCACTCACAGAGCCAAGTCTAGTTGGTTTACTTTTTGTAAACGTAAACAAAGATTATTTTCCGGAAGATGTGAAGGAGTTTAGTTTTTAAAATTTTATGGCAAAGATCCAAGGGTATGTTCGGAAAATGTCTCACAAGGGAATCTCCCCTGTTTCTTATTTTTGGGAGACAGCGAACTACAATGAGGCGGATAAAAAAGATTTAACTGCTAAAGAGTCAACTTCGACAAGTCCAGTGGAATCTTGGATCGGAAAAAAAATTACACTTTCTACAAACGATGAAATTCGATGTTTGCATTGTGGCAAAAAAACTAAGAAGTCGTTTAGCCAAGGTTATTGTTTTACCTGTTTTACAAACCTTGCAGAAAACGATCTTTGTATTCTCCGGCCAGAAACCTGTCATTTTCACAAGGGCACTTGTCGAGAACCAGACTGGGGGCAAACCAATTGTTTTAAAAAACATACAGTGTATTTTGCAAACTCCAGTGGATTAAAAGTGGGAATCACCAAAGAAAATCCTGTATCCAACCGTTGGGTGGACCAGGGGGCAAAGTATGGGATTCCCATTTTGGAAGTCACATCTCGAAGGGATGCAGGAATTTTAGAACATTATTTAAGTCAGTTTTTGCCAGATAAAACCACTTGGCAAAAAATGGTGGCGGGTGATCCACCTGACATGGATTTGGTGAAAGAGGCAAATAAATTCCTCAACCATTTGGAAAAAAATGAATTCCTATCTCCCCCAAATACCAAAACCAAACTGGTTTGGAACCGGTTGGATTTAAGTGTTGGTGTTACAACAATTAACTATCCCATCGATACTTATCCTGAAAAAATCAAATCTCTCAAACTCACAAAAGAGACACCCATAACAGATACCCTTGTAGGAATCAAAGGGCAGTATCTTTTATTTCAGACGGGTGTGATTAACATTCGCAGCCTCAGTGGTCTTTGGATTGAAGTTTCCACCTAAACAAATTCCAATTGGTTTTGGCCTTACAACCAACATTCTTTTTGAATGCGATGAGTTTTTGTTAGCAGAAAAACCAGCTGGAATTCCTGTACATGAAACGAAAGATCCAAACCGATTGGATTTTACAAGAGCACTGGCAACAAAACTTGGCCTCACCGAACTACGCACTGCCAATCGTTTGGATTTGGGAACGAGTGGGATTGTGCTCCTTGGAAAAATTCAAAGCAAAAATAAAGAAATCGATTCCTTATTGAAAGAAGCAGAAAAAGAATATATTTTTATATGCCAAGGTATACCCGATTGGAAAGAGAAACGGTTTGAATGTTTTTTAAAAGATGGAAATAAAGAAGTAAAAGTGGTGAGAAGTGGGGGAAAAAAAGCCATTACTGAATTTCGGATTCTTTCGAATCACCCCAAGGAAAATATTTCTTTTGGGATGGCAAAAATTTTAACAGGAAGAAGGCACCAAATTCGTGTTATGCTTCGTGAGTTGGGGTTTCCTGTTCTCGGAGATCCAGTGTATTTTTTGGAAAACCAATCAAAGAAAGAACAAAGAATGTATCTTCATTCTTTTCGATTGTGCTTTACCGACTTCCAGGGAAAAAAACAGTGGGTGGAGACAGAGATTCCTTTAGAATTTTCAAATCGAATGGGGAAATCACTTTCTCTTTAGATTCAAACCAAAATGAAACACGAAGTTTTTCACCATTTTATCCAAGAACAAAAATTATACAAAATCCTTTCTAGAATTGCAAAATACGTTTCGATTGGATTTCTCATTATTTATTTGTATTTACTCTTTAGCTCTAGTTATACGGCAAGTCCACTCATTGTGGTGATTAATTACCTTGCCATTCTTACCAGTTTTTCGGGGATCATCACCTTCAAATACTTTGAAATCCCGACTTTACTTTTAGATGTTTTTACGGACGGATCATCTGCCTCTTTTTTCCAACTAGGAAAAGAAGAACGTCAGTTTGTTTGGAGAAAGGCAGGAAGAGAAGACATTCTACCATCCGACCCCTCTCCAGAACTCATCATCCGGGAACTTTACTTGTTTGATCGATATCCTTGGAAACGGATTGGTAAAATTTACACGGTGGTCTATCTTACCCTTATCCTTAGTTCTATTTTTTATCTTACTTCAGTCTATCTAGAGACAGGATTTCAAAACTAAGAAAGCAATTTTCCTTGTCTTACCGTCTCTCGGTAAAAACCTATCCCTATGGCTTTGAATTGTGGAATTGTAGGTCTCCCGAACGTCGGTAAGTCGACTATCTTTAATGCACTCACGAAGGCAGGAGCCCAAGCTGCCAACTATCCGTTTTGTACCATTGAACCCAATACAGGAGTTGTGGAAGTCCCAGACGAAAGATTGAACCGTTTGGCGGAAGTATACAAACCAAAACGTACGGTTCCGACGATGATTGAATTTGTGGACATCGCAGGCCTTGTGAAAGGGGCAAGCCAAGGGGAAGGACTTGGAAATCAGTTTTTATCGCATATCCGCGAAGTGGATGCAATTTGCCATGTGGTCCGTGCTTTTCAAGATGAAAACATAACGCATGTTCATGGGAAAGTAGATCCCATCGAAGACATCACAGTCATCAATTACGAATTAATTTTAGCCGATTTGGATAGTTTGGAAAAACAACAACAACGTGTTGCAAAAACTGCCAAAACCGGAAACAAAGAAGCAGCAGAAATTCTATCTGTTATCGATAAAATTTTAGATGCCTTAAAAAAAGGAAATCGTGCATCTACGGTGGAACTGGGTGAAGAAGAAAAGAAAATTGCAAAAAAATTCAACTTAATCACCATAAAGCCAGTATTATATGTTGCTAATATTTTAGATTCCGATGTCAAAACCAGTGAAAACCCACTTGTCAAAACCATCATCGATTTTGCTTCCAAAGAAAATGCACCTGTTGTTGTGTTATGTGGTCGTTTTGAGGAAGAAATCTCTGGATTAGAAAAAGAAGATCAACTGGCTTTTTTAGAAGAGATAGGTGAGAAGGAATCTGGTTTATCGCGAATGATCCGTGCTTCTTATAAACTTCTTGGACTTTTGACCTTCTTTACTGCCGGTGTGGAAGAGGTTCGTGCTTGGACCACCCACCAAGGGAGCACAGGACCTGTGGCTGCCAGTGTCATCCATTCTGATTTTGAAAAAGGATACATCCGGGCTGAGGTCATGCGTTATGAAGACATCGACAGAACGGGAGATGCCACCAAAGTCAAAGATGAGGGCAAACTCCGTGTGGAAGGAAAGGAATACATTGTCCAAGATGGGGATGTGATTTATTTCCGAGTGAACGCATAAAAAAAATCCCGACTTTCGTCGGGATTTTGAAGTGAACTAGTTTGGAAAAGAAAGTAGGTTCCAAAAATTAGGAACATTTTCTTAACCTATCAATGCCTTGGGCCTCTCCCTTTATTGCATTTTCACAAAAAAAATTACGATTGTAACATAAAATGATAACGGCCAATTTCCTTTCCTGATTCAAAAATCGCAAGCTCAGGACTGGAATCTAGAGTGATTGGGGAATCAAACATGGACTGAGACCCGAGTTTCGGTAGGGTTTCGACAGGGGCCCCATCTAAAAACAATTTTGCAGAAAGCCGGTCGCAGTTGGTTCCTTCTACCGAAAGGAAAACTTGGTTTTTTTCGGCATTGGGCTGGAAAACAAAATCCAAATCCCTTCCTCCCACCTGTCTGTGGACTCGGAAAGCCCCGCTAGAATTTCCCGATCCCCGAAAGGCCAATTCCGGAGTTACTAAATTGATACCTCCCTCATCACTTGTGAGAAGTTTTAATTGGTCTTTTACAAATTGAAGGTAAATCTGTATGCTGGAACCCTTGTTCGGAAGAACAGTTTCCAAGATCCAATCGACCGTGGATGAGTCCGCATCTTCCCCTTGGGACATGAGGTAAAGGGCTTCTTTTAATTTGAGTCGGTTCATAAATTCATTCGGATCTTTTGGTTCCATTGTATTTATTTCCCCCCGCTACGGCTTTATTTCCTTTGTCAGGATTTTTTTTATCTTTTCTTTGGCTCGATTGGCCCGGGCAAGGACAGTCCCTAGGGGAACATCGAGGATTTCTGCAATTTCTTTAAACTTGTAACCTTTTAGCCTCAGGATGAGAATTTCTTTATGAGCATCATCCAAACCGTCAATGAGATCGTAAAACTCGCGTTTTTCTTCCCAAGCAAAATAGACATCTTCCTGGTTTTGCCTATCATCTAAAATATCGATACTCAAATCCAAAGAAATTCCCTCTCGATATTCATACCGACGAATGGATCTTGTCTGAGACATACTGATATTTTTAGAAATTTCACTTAAATAGATAATAAATGCAGGCAAACTATCCCCTTTGAACTTTCGCAGGAGGTGGTAATCGTTTTCTGTGAGTTTGAGATACACTTGTTGGGAAGTGTCTGTGACTTCTTCCCTCGGAACGTAATGTGCACAAGTTCCAATGATGAGGCGATGGAACCTTCGAATCAACTCCTGCCAGGCAGAACTCTTTCCGAGTAGGCAGTTATCGATTAACTTCCGAATCTCATCACTCATATTTCTTTCACCGATTGGACGGAATTTTTGCAAGATATCAGTATATTTTCTAATCTTTTTTGGAAATGATGAGAGCGGAATAAAGTTTGCCTGATGAACCGAACTCTCGTTTGGTTCGTTTGCGAAAAAGAAGTTTGGTCTTTTGTTGTGAACCTTCCATAATCACTAAAAAAACCAAAAAATCCTAAAATTCGAATCTTCTGATTGGAATTAGGAATTTCTTCTAAACAAGATTGGAAATCCTTTAGAGAACTAATTTGGTTTGGGTCAAAATCTGGGTCAACTTTCCATTCTTCAATCAAAGATAAGTAGAATTTTTTTGATTCAGAATTTTCTTCGTTTAAGTTAGAAGCCGCCCAAGGGTTTTGTTTCGAATAATAAAACAACTGATAGGTGCTCTTGTTCTGTTGTTTCATATCTTGCAGAAGTCTTAAAATCAAAGTTTTTCTTCTGACCTCTGGCATATCTGAATATAATACGCGATTAATGGCTAAAGTGTATTCTCTTTCTTTTCCTAAGAACAATACTTCGTGAGATTTGTATAAATTAGAGAATACATAAATTGTTTTTTCCCACTCTTTTCTAAGTTCATCTACAAGGGGAATGAGTTCATCATTTGTAATTTCGGATTCTAAAATTTCAAATTTAGGTAAAACAATTAAATCGAAGATTTTTTTCTTTGATTGTTTTTCAATTTGGATTTGTTCTTCTTTGTTTGCTGTAACACATTGTCTTACAGTCAGAATGGCATCATAAAAAGAAATATAACGTAAAATCTGTGTTAAGTCTTTGATTTCCGGTTGGAGACATGATTTCCAGTAAAAAGAAAAATCTTCCTCTTCTGCTTCCGTTGTTTGACGAATCATATCCCGTGTTTGGATCCCATAGGCTTGGCTAAATAGATTTTGTTTTACATAATAGGAAGTCCATTCATCCTCAAAAGATTTTGATTTTGGGAACCATTGTGCATGAATAGGAAAAGTGGAAAAAAAAACTACGAGTAGAATGTTTTTGAATTCTTTCAAAATCCACTCCTGGTTTTGAACTCATAATACATTTTTTCTTCTGAGGTATCGTTTGATAAAATGGATTCTAATAGTTCTCTTTTTTGAGAATCATCTAAAAATTCATGTTTGGTGTTTAAAAACTGAAGGGCCATTTTGCGGAATTCTGAATTTTTTAAATGAGAAATTTGAAGTAAAATCGGATCCTTAGGGGCGGTAGTTTCTTCTTTTTGTTTTTTCGATTCTACCTTGGGGGGATTTTGGATTTCAAAACTCTCTACCTTGATAGGTTCCTTCTTTTCACCTAAAAAAACAATACAAAAAAATAAAAACAATAGAACAAATGTTATGCCGGCAATTTGACCAAACTTACGTTTGGATGTTTGCGTTGAAAAGTGAACTAAGCTAATTGCAGTTATGATCTCTTTTGAAGTTCCATTATATAATGTTTTTCTAATTTTAGCTAAGGATTTGTGGGAACTTTTTGATTTTAAAAAAGAGTCCCAAAATTTGATTCCAATGCTCTTTGCTAAGTTAGATTCCACTGGGAAAAGAAACCCGATGACTTCCTTGGCGCCTGCTTTTAAAAAACTTGTGGTTAGTCCGGAATGTTCGATAGAGTCAAATGAAGAGTGACAGCTGTTGAAAAAAACAAGATCTAAATTGGTAAAAGAATGTTCTGCTATTTCTTTGGAGTATAAAAAGTCGTTTGCACCCAGTGGAATTCCGTTTTTTTCCGTATGGCCTGCATAGTGTAGATACTTTACAGAACCGATTTCTTCAATTAGTCTTACCCTAGTTAAATGATTTTCTTTGAGAATTCTCAAGTTTAGTTTTTTTTCCAAAATGGGAAAAAGGATCGCACATTCTTCTTTTACAGTCGCAATTAAGTTGGGTTTGACTGGATTACAAACAAGTAAAACGGAATTTGATTTTTGTTTGTTTTCTTTTTGGATTGAATCAATTCGGATTCCCCTTCGGTAATCTTTGTCTTGGAATAAAAAACCTTTGTGTGTGCGTAAAATTTCCCAAGGAATGGGGGAAAATTCAGGATCGATGAGGAGTTGGATGGAATCGGGAAATCCGGGATAACGCCAAAAGGGGAGTGTTTTTCCAAAAACAATTTGTTCCAGACTATCCGATTTTTTCCCTAATTTTTCTAAGAATTCTTCTTTTGTGGGATTTTGTGAAAGGACTCTTTCGACAAATAGAGCCCAATCTTTTAAAAATTCGCTGAGGAGTTTACCGGAGAACTTGGTAGTTCTTTCTACAGTTCCAAATTGGTCCTGTTTTTCTTCCCAAATACATTCGCCATCAGCGAATTCATCTCTGGAATATTTTGCGATAATTCTAAGTTTCATGAGATTTCAATGGATTGGAATTTCTGGATTAATTCCTTTGCTCTTGATAACAACTGTTCTACTTCTTCTTTAGTTGTAAAATATCCAGTGGAGATACGAATACAACGTAAGGCTTCCTCTTCTGTGTAACCCATATGAAGAAGTGATTTTGAGGCTTCTCTTGCTCGGGATTTACAAGAACTTCCCGTAGAAACTAAAATTCCTTTTTCTTCCATTCCTAATAAAAAGAAATCTACGGCTTGGATGGGTAAAATGAGAAAGGTTGTATTCGGAAGTCGTTTTGAGTTTTTTGCAATGATGATACAACCCATTTCCTCTAAAGAAGTTTCGATCATAGATTGAAATAACTGAAGCCGTTTGTTTTTTTCATCTAAATGTTCCAATTGAAATTTTGAAACTTTGTTTAAACATTCGATGGCAAATGTATTTTCTGTTCCAGCTCTGTGATCATTTTCTTGGTTTCCGCCACCAAACACACGAAAGTTTGTATCTGCATTTGGTAAATAGGTAACAGCGGCACCCATCCCCGCACCAATTTTATGACCAGAAAATGTATAACCATCAAACAATGAAAAGTTGAGGTAAACTTTGCAAAAACCTTGCATTAAATCACTATAAAAAAGTTGTCCATATTTTTTGGTGAGTTTTGAAATTTCATCTGCTGGTTGGATGACCCCAGTTTCGTTTCCTGCATAAAGACAAACTACAGGCCTTGGATTTTCTTTTAATTTTTTTTCCAAATTTTGGATGTCAATGATTCCTGATTTTTCAGTTTTGATTAAGTCAGCGCTAAAACCATATGATTCTAAGGCAGCATACATACTTGAATGTTCGAAAGGAGAAACAATTAAGGAATCTAAGTTGGGATACAAAACACGTAGACTTTGGATGAGTAAATAGTTTGCTTCTGTTCCTGTGGCCGAAAAAACAAATTGTTTTTCATGACCTCCCGTTAGGGTAACTAAATACTTTCTTGTTTGTTCGATTTTTCCTTGGTTTTTTAAGGAATACCTGGTGATCCCAGATGGATTGTAAAACTCTGAGAGATACGTTGCCAAACAGGATTCCAAAATTTCTGCAAAAGGTGGGTGTGTGGCATTGTAATCAAAATATTTTATGTCATTCGTTAAAGGGGATTTCATCTGCTTCTTCGTAGCGACCCAGTTTGCGAAGGACGGATCTAGTTAAATTATGATATGACTTTAGAATATCGTCTTTTTTTCCACCTACACTTCGTTCATCGACATTTCGGAGTTTTGGTTTTAAGGCATCAAGGATCGTTAAACTTTTGGAATTTTCTTTGAGTTTGTGATAAGATTCCGCTTCTTTCATTTTCGATTCAAATTCATGAACGAGAAGTGCTGGAACATTGATATCTTCAATTTCTGAAGCAAGTTGGATATTGGCAGCTTCTTTGAATTCAATTGCCGCACGTTTGTAATAGGATTCTTCTTCCGAACCAAGTTGAAAAAATAATTCAGCCCGTCGGAATTTAAATTTTAAATACTCCCTTTCATCGGCCCCAACAAAGTAAATGATCCTTTCATATATATCATCCATTTCTCTGGGTGAAAAGTTTTTCATTCCTGTTAGTAAAATTTGTCTGAGAAGTGATTCTAAATAATCGTTTGCAGAAACTTCTGAAAAATCGCTGCGTTTGATGGAAGATAAAACCACAGTTCTTTTTTGTACGGCACTCAGTCCACTTGGGACTTTTTCTAATTCGGTTAATTTTTTTAAGACAAAACTTTCTGTTTCCAGCATATGTGTTTTGTAACCGAGTAGAATTTCACTTGGACGACAACTTGCCCAAGCAACAGATTCTATTTTTTTAGGGGCAAGGAGTTCTGGTCCTGAAAAACGTAACGCTCGTTTGTAGTAGTCAAGTGCTGTCAAAACCGCTTCAATATGAGAATTCCAATAGTCTTTGGGATTGGGTCCCAGGGTGAGTTCTCCTTGGGGTGCCATTCTTAGGAAGAGGGGAGAACCCCAATCTTTGGCTTTTTCTCTCCAGGTGAGCTCTAAAAAATGATCTTCCACATGTTCTTTGCTTCGGAAATACAAACAGGCTTTTTCCATGAGAGCCAAATCCAAAGGCAAAATGCTGCCTTTGGTATTTTCTTCCGAACTAAAGAACTGGCCTATGGTTTGAAGGATGTCCGTTCCTCCCTCTTTTCTACCTTCAAGGACTGCATCCCCTTTGGCGATGAGTTGGTGCGCAATCCGGGGATTGGGATAACCAAAAAACGAATTGTAGGCGAGGGTGAATTTGGCAAGGATGGTGTCCTTGTTTCTCAGAATCCATGGGAAAGTGATTGCCCACACGATGAGAACGGCCAGGATGTATTTTAAATTTTCTCGGAAGATCTGGTTCAAGGATTGTCCCTGTTCCCGATCGTTGCCGGAATCTACTAATGTTTCAAGCAATTAAAACTTTAAACCGTCCCTTCCTCTTTGTTTTCTTATGTTTTCTATCACTTTCTTTGATTGCCACCGAACCTGGGGCAAGAACCAAAGAATGTTCTACGTTAGATCCTGGAGTACCATCAGAGTTTCTCCTCTCTCGGGCTCTAAGAGAACAGGTAGATGGGTTTCAGGCAGCCCAAAGGCGCAAAACAGAAGAATCCAAACTTTCCTTTGAACGTTCTGTTTCTTTTCTGGATTCTTACCACAAGTGTTTGTTGGAAGTGGGCAAAGAACCAAGTGCTCTTAGTTCGGAAACATTAGCTTTGAATTATTTGGAACTAGGAGTTTTGGACCAGGCTTGGGAATGGTCAGAAAAATCCATTGGCAAATCACCGGAAGTATCGAAAGACCTGGTCCTTTTGCAAACAAGGATTCGGATTCGACAAGGAGAACTAGCAAAGGCATCAGAAGTTTTGGAAAATTCCCTCCACAAGTTTCCAAATGATCCTGACTTTTTGTATTTACTCGGAAATTTGAATTTCGAAAGAAAACTTTGGAACCAGTCTATTTTATACTACACTGCTCTTTCCTTTGTCATAGAAAGAAGAGATAACCATTCCAAATACAAATACCTCACAGCAAAAGCTCTGGGCGAACTAAATTATAAATTAGACCATCCAAAAATTTCCATCAAACGTTATAGCGAATATACAAATGTTTATAAAAATGATATGGAAGTTTTGTTTCGTTTGGCACAAATTTATTTTGTGTTAGGTGATTTTAAAAATTGCCGAACTTACCTGGAACAAATTCGAGAAAAAAATCCCAGAGACATTGATGCCTCTCATATGCTCGCAGAAATTTATTTTATGGATTCTCGGGACACAGCACCCATTTATTTTGCGACCTTAAAAAAGGAGAAAAAAATTCCCAAAGAGGGAATTGTCTATTTGTTGGATCGATTGATTTCGGGATCAAAACTTGGATTAGAAACAAAACTAAAGACTTATATCCAAGAAAATCCAGGAAGGTTATCTCCACGGATTGCTCTTTTGGAATTGGCCGAAAAAGAAAATATTCCCGAATACGAAGTATTGAATGCGGACACAGCCCAATATGCATTCGAGTATAGACAATACCTTACTGCAGAAAAAATATTACGAAAAGGCCTTTCCCGAATTGAAACAAAGGAAAATGCCAACGAAGAAAAATCTTTATATTTTGAAAAAATTTCATCCTGCCAAGAAATGATTGGATTGTGGAACCATGCGGTCAAGTCGACCAAAGAAGCTCTTACGCTTACAGAACAAACCGATAAAAAGTTTCGGTTGCGGTTTCGGTTGGCTTATCTTTACTTACAGGGGAACTTAAAAAAAGAATCTCTTTCTGTTTCTGTTTTATCTGAAACAATCAAAGAAAATCCCACTCCCACTCATTTATATTTGAGAGGTCTTGCCTACTTCCAGTTGGCAAAATACAAAGAAAGTGTACAAGATTTTACGGATGCCATCAAACTAGATCCAAATAATTATAATTATTATTTTTACCGCGCCACAGCTTTTGATAAATTAAAAAAGTTTAGTGAAGTGGAAACGGATTTAAAAACTACACTTACACTCAATCCCAATGCTTCGAATGCAATGAATTATTTGGGATATCTGTATGCAGAAAAAGACATCAATCCCGAAGAAGCAAATAAACTTTTAAGCCAAGCAGTGTCTTTGGAACCAGACAATCCTGCTTACCAAGATAGTTTGGGTTGGGTATTGTTTCGGAAAAAAGATTTTAATCGTGCATTACTCCATTTGAATTTTGCTGCTTCATTGGCATTGGAGCGAGGATTTGAAGATCCCGTGATTTATGAACATTTGGGCGATGTGTATTTGGCCAAAAAGGATCCAGTCAATGCACTTCAGTTTTTTAAACTTTCAGAATCAAAATCAAAATCAGAGCCAAACAAAGACTTAATCGCAAAAATTAAAAAAGTACAAAAGGAAATTTCGGAATGAAAGGAAATACCATCCTCCTTAGCGTTTTATTTTTGATCATCTCTTGTCAGTCTGCAGAAGTAGAGGATCCTAATTTCATCGGACGAGACAAAGAAAAATACATTTCAGCGAAAGATGGAGAATCCAAAACCTTACTCAAAGAAATTTTAGAAAAACAAACCGAATTCCAAAGTTTTAAATCTGAGTTTTCGATGCAGATCCAAACCTTTGTTCCGAAAAAAGACAATGTATCTTTGGACGGGAAACTATATTTTTCTAAAGATTCCAAACAAATCAAAATCCAACTCATGGATAGTTTTTTTGGAATGGTTTTTACTGAACTCATTGCAGACCCAAACCAAATCCAAATCAAACCAACGAGTACAAAGGAAATCCAAACTTTGCCGATGGGAGACATCCTCATCCAAGATCCAAATACGGGTAAAAAATTTGCGATCCCTTTCCCAGTGATTTATGAGTATTTGACAGGCGCATACATAGGTGAAATCCAAAGTCCCAAGGCAAAATTCAATACAAATGAAACAAGGATTGCTCTATCCAAAGCCGATGGAGAGTATGAGTATTTTTTTAAAGCGGGGAAATTGGACCGGTTGGAACTTGCTAGTGCCAAACGTGGGTTAAAAGCGATTGCCCTTGTGAAAACCAAACCAGAACAAATTCATCCTCCAAAGGAAATTATCACCAAAGTCATTAGTTTGGATACAGAAAAGGAAAATGTTCTCATCCAAATAAAACTCAAAAAATCACAAATCACGGAAGTGCCTCCAAACGTATTCCGATTTTAAATGAATCTATTTCGTATTTGTTTAGCCTTTGTTTTTGTTTTACCATTTTTTTTATTGGGAGCAGATATTCCTGAATCGGTAGAGCCAAAACTGGATTTACCCATTCAGAACCTTTACCATTTTCGAACAGAAACAGGAGAGACCATCCAATATCCAAAATCCACCAAATTATGGTTTGGTGGAGATGTGATGTTCAATTGGGGGGTGAGGGATTCAATGCGAAGTGAGGATCCATATTTCCCCTTCCGCAGTTTTTCCAGTTATCTTACTCTTTTTGATTTCCGTTTTCTCAATTTAGAAACTCCAATCCTTCATAAAACACCTTCCGCAGACCAACGGAAATCCTATGTGTTTTTTGGCGAAAGAAGAGATTTAACGGTTTTGAGAATGCTTGGGATAGACGGAGTTTTTCTTGGAAACAACCATACCATGGACTTCGGTGAAAACGGATTATATGATACCTTAGAATTGTTAGATGAATTTGGAATCCGTCATACAGGTGCTGGGAAAAACACTGATGAGGCTTTGGTTCCCATTACTGTTTCCAAACAAAATACTGAATATCGGATTTTTTCTTTTTCTGATACAGGTGAAACGAGGTTGTTTTCGGGAACCAAATCTCCGGGGGCAGCATACTTTCGAGTGGGAGTGGCGGAACGTTTGGTTAAAAAAACAAAAACAAACCAAGTAAACATTCTCTCCGTTCATTGGGGTGTTGAATATAATCCTCTTCCAATGGATACGGAGCGGAACGCCGCCAAATATTTGGTAGGTGCTGGATATCAGGTGATCATTGGACACCATCCTCATGTCCCACAAGGGATTGAAGTATTTCCAAAAGGTGTGGTGGTTTATTCGCTTGGAAACTTTTTCTTTGGATCAAAAAACCAATATTTAAAACACAACATCTCTGTGGTTTTGCATTTTGATGGCGACAAACTTTTGTTTGTGGAAGTGGTTCCTGTTTTTGGAAAACACCAATCGCTTCCGGGGGATCATTATTTTTTTCCTTTAGGTCCAAAAGAGGCGGAAAGTTTTTTGAAAGAGTATGCGATCCTTTGTAAACAACTCGGAACTGATCTTGTGATTTCTGGAGGTAGGGGTTATGTTTTTTTGGATAAGGAACTAAAGGCCAAACTAAAACCGTAATGGAACCAACTGCAAGTAAGACCCACGGCAAAAAAAGGAAAACTGAGTTCTAACAAATTGGTTTTGTAAATCGAAAACAACTGCAGAAAAAATCCTGTAAAAAAGAGAACGGATGCCGTTCGTAATATCCAACTTTTTTCGTATAACCAAAAGTAAACGGAAACAATTGCCACATAACCAAACAAACAAAACCATTTAAGCTGCGATGTGGGCTTTAAATATTCAAGAGAAGGTGCCATTTCTTCCGCTGTTTTTGCATCCAAAACATTTAAGATTAAAATGTTTTCGATTAAGTCCGCAAAACCCGCTATCACAAGGAGTAAAACCATTCCCATAAAGATTTTTAAAAATATGGGTCTCACCTTTCTGCCCGCATAATGCCCGGTATACGTTAAAAATGCCAAATAACAAAAGATAAATCCAAAGTCAAAATAGTGAACCTTTCGGTATTCTGAGGATAGGTTGAAAAAGTCGATGGTATCTGGGATTCCAATTAGGTCTTGGACTTGTTTGGGGGTTTCTGCCATCTCGAGACCGAGGAGGGTTGATTCAAATCCAGAGTGGTTGTCGAGTGCAGGTTCTTTGGGAGTGATGTGGTTTAGAAAACCAGCATAAAGTGCTAAAAATAAGCCTAGGCCAAGTCCCCAAACTTCTGGAAAATTTGATTTTTCACCCATAAAAATGTTAGAAATTCCATAGAAATGGAAGGGTTTGGGAACTCCAAGAAGAAATTCCATTGACCCCTGTCCCTATTGGCAAAACCTTAGTGGAAACTAACAAATTCTTCTACCTACAAGTGTTTCTATGTAGGTATACCCATAGGAGAAATATGAGAAACTACGAAATCACGAATATTCTTCGTGAAGGTAATGTAGAAGAGACGAAGTCTGCAGTCAAAGACTTACTCTCCAAATACAACTTCACGATCCAAGGCGAAGAGGACTGGGGTTCTAAAAGACTCTGGCATCCGGTTGGACAAGACGAACAAGGTCACTTTACACTCATCAAGTGTTCCGGCGCGCCCGCAGAAGTAGCAAAGATTGAACATGAGTTTAAACTCAATGCGAACATCTTAAAAACCCTAGTAATCAGGGCAAATGGCTAACGATCTTAACAAAGTACTTATAATCGGTCGAATGACCCGTGATCCGGAATTTAAATCGGTGAACGGAAGTTCTGTTGTCAATTTTTCAATTGCGAATAACAGAGTTTATGTGACTAACGGTGAAAAAAAAGAGGAAACTCATTATTTTGACTGTGTGGCATGGGGCCGACTCGCTGACATATTAAAACAATATGCTGGCAAAGGAAAACAAGTAGCGATTGAAGGCAGACTTCAACAACAGTCCTGGGAAACTCCTGAAGGCAAAAAAGCCTCCAAAATCCGCGTATATGTCGAGTCCGCACAATTATTAGGCGGCCAAGGACAAGGTGGTGGATCAGGTGGAGACCGTTCTGACAGTTCCAATTCTTATGATTCCGGCGTAAGTAATGGTTATGATGATTATCCAGCCGGTGATGACGACATTCCTTTTTGATAGGTTATGACAATGAGCGAAACAGCAAATATTGATGATACAAGAACAGATTCCCGCGAGAGTATGGACGGGATGGAAGACGACGAAAAAGGCGGTTTCCGTGGTAAAGACGGAGAAGGCAAATTCGGTCGTAAAAATGCAAAATACAAAAAGAAAGTATGTAAGTTCTGTGCTGACAAAGCCTTACTTGCAGGTCTTGATTACAAACGAGTAGACATCTTAGAAAGATTTGTTACCAACCGTGGTAAAATCATTCCAAGAAGAATCACTGGAACTTGTGGCAAACACCAAAGAGCCCTTGCTCGTGAAATCAGAAAATCCAGATCTATCGGTTTACTACCGTTTAAAGTTCTGTAGGAGTAACGGATGAAAGTTGTATTACAAAAAGACGTATTAAATCTTGGTGATGCTGGTGATGTGAAAGAAGTTGCTGATGGTTATGCACGTAACTTCCTCATCCCTAGAAGATTTGCTGTCCGTGCAAATGATGGAAACACAAAAGCGGCACTCCACCAAAAGAGACTTGCAGAACTGAAACGTGACAAACGCGTAAAAGTGATGAAAGAACTTTCTTCTTCGATTGATGGTAAAACATACGAAGTAAAAGTGAAAGTGGGCGAAAACGACAAACTTTTTGGTTCTGTTACAGCGAACGACATTGCAATTGCAATTAAAAACACTGGAGTAGAACTCGACAAACGTAAGTTAGATTTAGGTGAGCCAATTAAATCAGTAGGCGAATTCAAAATCAAAGTTCGTTTGGCTGAAGGTGTTGTACCTCAAATCGTAGTTAAAGTCGTCGGCCAAGCATAGTCTTACACTAAAGCTTTTTCGATGAATTCTAACCCCCTTCAGGAGATAGAGTCTGAGAAGAATTTAATCGGTTACCTACTCATGAGAGGGGTAGCCGGGCAGGAAGACTTAGGTCTAAGCCCGGACGACTTCTATATGGACAGCCACAGGCGAGTCTTTGAAGCCGTTACCGATCTGATCAATGAAGGGATCAATATCGACCTTGTAACGGTCACAAACCAAATGCGAGAGAAACGTCTTTTTAAAGATGAATCTCGCGACTTGGAATACATCACTTCTCTTTACAAAGATACTGTTCCTTTCCAACCATTAGAATACTATGTGCGGCGTGTGAAACGTGTTTCGGACAGACGTAAGTATGTCGAAGCATTAAACCAAGCCATTGACAAAGTTAAAATTGAACCTGGTGAAAACGATTCTGTATTCAGTCTCGTAGAACAGTCGCTAATGGACATCTCTCGCCAAGAGAGATCCAAAGGTTTACGAAAAGTAAAAGATGATGCCAATGCCCTCATCGATTACATTAAAAATGTAGTCGCAGCCAGCCAAAATGGAACGGGTGGAATCAATGGATTAAAAACCCATTTTACGGGCCTTGATATGGCAACCACAGGTCTTAAGTCACATGAACTTATGATCCTTGCAGCTCGTCCAGGAAACGGGAAAACTACTTTTGCTTTGAATATCGCAGCCAATGCAGCTTTGAAAGAGCGCAAAACAGTTGTTATTTTTTCTCTCGAGATGAGCCGGATCGAATTACTCCTCAAACTCATTAGTGCGGATGCAAGAATTGATTCCTATGCCTTAAAAGCTGGGACTCTCACTTCCGCACAGATGACCCAACTCAAAGATAGTATTGGGAATATCACTTCGGCTAGTCTTTACATTGATGATTCTGGGTATTTGACCATCCAAGAATTTTCGGCAAGGCTACGCCAGCTTCGTACCACAGAAGAAGTGGGTCTTGTGATTGTGGATTATTTACAGTTAATGAGTGATCCCAAAGCCGCCATGGGGGGAAGGCAACAAGAGGTTGCCAATATTTCCAGGGGTCTCAAACAAATGGCAAGGGAAGTGGGATGTCCTATCATTGCTTTATCGCAGATGAACCGTTCCATTGAAAACCGCTCCAAAGACCAAAGGCCACAATTATCCGACTTACGGGAGTCAGGTGCCATTGAGCAGGATGCGGACATTGTATGTTTTATATATCGGGAAGAAATGGTGAAACCTCCCGAAGAGCTTGACCCAAACAAAAGGGGAATGGCTGAAATCATTATCGCCAAAAACAGAGCGGGTGCTACGGCCGATTTTCCATTGATGTTCAATCCGAAAATCAGCCGTTTCGACAACGTTCCATTATAAAGAGGTTTTCCATTGAATCAGTGGGTCAGTTCCGAATACAAAAATAGAATTAGCGCAACAAGTGTCTCTGATGCCTCTGTTGGTAAAACTTTATTCCTTTCCGGTTGGGCTTTTCGTTACCGCGACCAAGGAGGAGTGATCTTTATCGATCTTCGTGATCGTTCGGGAATTTTGCAAATTGTAGCCCGTAAAGAAATTTTGGGAGATGACTTTTCCAAAGTAGAAAAAATTCGTTCCGAGTTTGTGATTGCTGTCAAAGGTAAACTTTCCCTTCGCGATGCAGAATCCGTAAACCCAAAGATGGAAACCGGTAAATACGAACTGATCGCAGAATCAGTAGAAATTTTAAATACATCCAAAACACCTCCGTTTACTTTAGATGAGTTTGATCCATCCGGAGAAGAGATTCGGTTAAAGTATCGTTATCTCGATATGCGCCGTGAAGAACTTAGGGACCGATTGGTATTACGCCACAAACTAACATTTGCTCTCCGTGAGTATTTGGATAGTAAATCCTTTTTAGAAATTGAAACTCCTATTTTAAATAAATCCACACCAGAAGGAGCACGTGATTTCCTTGTTCCTTCTCGTTTGAATGCCGGTGAGTTTTATGCTCTCCCGCAGTCACCACAACTTTTCAAACAGATCCTGATGATTGGGGGAATGGAACGGTACTTCCAGATCGTAAAATGTTTTCGAGATGAAGATTTACGTGCGGACAGACAACCGGAATTCACTCAGTTGGATATGGAGTTTTCTTTTGTAACAGAAGAAGACATTCGTTCTGAAATTGAAGCTATGTGGGCTTTTGCTCTTAAGAAAGTGTTTCAATTAGAAGTGAATGCACCTTTTGCCACCATGCCGTATCATGTGGCGATGGAAGAGTATGGTTCGGACAAACCAGACATTCGGTTTGGAATGAAACTAGTCAATGTATCCGAAATTGTCAAAGATGCGGACTTCCAAGTTTTTAGTGCCGCTGTTTCTGGTGGTGGGGTGGTGAAAGCCATCTGTGTTCCGGGTGGGTCTGTGATTTCTCGTAAAGAAATTGAAGACTTAACTTCTTGGTTATCACGCGACTTCCGAGCCAAAGGCCTTGCGTATATGAAACACGGTGCCAATGGACTTGAGTCTACCATCACCAAACGTTTCACACCAGAAGCTCTCGCTGCCATTGCCAAAGCGGTTGGATCCAAAGAAGGGGATATGGTATTTTTTGGTGCCGACTCCTCGAAGATTGTGAATGCCTCTCTTGGTGCCCTACGTTTGAAATTATCTGAAAAATATGATCCACCTAAGGTTCCTTATAGTTTCCATTGGGTTGTGGACTTTCCTATGTTTGAACTGGATGAAACCACAAAAACTTGGACCTTCCTCCACCATCCTTTCACTTCTCCAAAAGAAGAAGACTTTGATAAACTAAGAGATTGGAAGGCTGGGAAAGAAGTTGACCTTTCTTCCATTGGTGCTAAAGCTTATGATCTAGTTCTCAATGGCACTGAAATTGGTGGTGGTTCCATCCGGATCCACAACTCAGAAATCCAAAGTTTAGTTTTGGAAGCCATAGGAATTGGGGAAGAAGATGCTAAGTCTAAATTTGGATTTTTACTGGATGCACTTTCTTTCGGCGCACCACCTCATGGGGGGATTGCCTTTGGAGTGGATCGGATTATGATGTTACTCACTGGGGGAACTTCCATTCGTGATGTCATTGCCTTCCCAAAAACTCAAAAAGGAACTTGTATGATGAGTGAAGCACCAGGTCCTGTTGAGGCTAAACAACTAGAAGAATTAAAACTCAGGGTAGTCACTATTTAATATGGATGAAAGTTTTACATTTCAGGAAGAATCCCTCTACCAAACGGTATGTGGGATTGGAGACAGCAAACTACCGTTATGGGAAAGTCGCCTCAATGTAAAACTCATCCCCAGAGGAAAATCTCTTATCATCCAAGGAAACGAGGACCAGGTCCAAGTGGCCTTGGATACTTTCCATAAAGTGGAAGAAAATTTCAAACGTAGACCAGACAAAGCCGATTATTCATTTTTTGATATTGATTACTTGGTGGGTAAGGTAAAAGATTCCAGTGGTGGTTGGCCCACTCCTGGTTCCTCTGACTTCCAAAAGGAAGGGGAAACTTGGACGCCTAGAGACAAAATCTTTGTCACCTTTAAAGGAAAACCCATCTTTCCTCGAACGAAAAATCAGGAAAGTTTTGTCGATAGCCTTCATAAAAACTATATCACCATTGCTATGGGTCCAGCCGGAACTGGAAAAACTTTTTTATCCATTGCGTCAGCATGCCGAATGATGCAAACGGGAGAAGTGGACCGGCTTATCCTCACAAGGCCTGCTGTGGAAGCAGGTGAAAACTTAGGTTTTTTACCGGGTGACTTAACACAAAAAGTAAACCCATACCTTCGTCCCATCTATGATGCGTTACACGAATGTATTGGTTTTGAAAAAACGAGCGAATACTTACAAGTGGGTAAAATTGAAATTGCTCCCATTGCCTTTATGAGAGGTCGGACACTTTCTCATTCCTTTATCATTTTGGATGAAGCACAGAACTGTACACTACCTCAGTTAAAAATGTTTCTCACACGATTTGGAAAAAATTCAAAAATGGCAATCTCTGGGGATGCCACACAAATTGATTTAGCTCACGGACGTTCTGGCCTTGAAAAAACTGTGTATACCTTACGAAATCTAAATGGGATCGAAACAATTTTCTTTGGAAGAGAAGACATCACACGTCACCCGATCGTCGAATCTATAGTAAGACGTTTTGAAGAAAACGAAAGTCTCTTTTCGAAAAAACCATGAAAGCCATTTTAGATTCTTCCATGACTCAGGTAACAGACTTTCTCACGAGAGTGAGGCCAGTTTCTGTAGTTCGAAACATTCAAATCATCCTTGTTTTTCTGACTTTGTTGTTTGTGACCTATGTACTTTCGATTCCTTTTTTTGGACAAACAAGTGTCAATACGGATCCTGATGGAATGTTTTCAGAAGGAAAAATTGCTCCAGAAACAATTCAGTCGGTCAAAGAATTTTCTTACGAAGACACTGAAAAAACAAACCTAGAAAAACAGAAAGCAGCAGCAAGTGTCCCTTATGCGTTTGATAAAGATTTCGGAATTTTGGTGACAGGCATTGACACCAATCTTTCTGAAGATGTGGAACTCCTTCGTGCGATTCTTGCAGAAGGAAAAGCAACACCTGGTTCAGTCAAAGATCGAATTCCTAGATGGAGAAACAGGACCAATGAAGAAATCCAAGCCATCCTAGATTATCCGAGAAAAGATAAGTTAAAAAGTTTTCTCCAACAATATACCAACTTAATTTTTTCTAAGTATTGTATCGTGAAAGAAGACCTCCCTTTTTCGAAAGATTTGGACAAAGCGGGAGCTAAAATTCGTAATATTGGAACCCAAGACCAAACATCCATCATTGATGGAAATTTGGTAATCCCAAGGTCTCAGATTTATAAAGAAGGACCTGTTGCTTCCGTATTATCAAAGTTAGCTTCTGAAAAATTGCCAAATGTTTCTGATTCTCTACTCAAAGCAGTGTCTCGGATTGGACTTTATTATGTATATTCTTATCCAGCCTGTAACTACAATCCGGAAGAAACGGAAAATGCGCGGATGCGGGCCACCAATGCCATCCCAATTCAAAAAAGTCGCATCCAAGCCAATGAAGTAATTGTGCGTTCAGGAGATGTGATCACTCCAGAAGTAAAAATCAAATTGGATATGATGAACCGTTATGCCACTCGGGCAAACTTAGCATCGATAGTATCTATATTTTTAACTCAATGTGTATTAATTGTGATTGTTGGGTTTTATTTGATTCGTTACCGCCCGAACCGATTGAATGATCTTTCGAGTAATCTGATCATCTTCTTTACACTTTGGATTGTGATTGCGTCTATTTATCTACTTTCAAAAGTTTTTTATGCAACTGACAGTGATTTGTCGGGAGTTTACTATTTTGGAATGTTTGTACCGGTGGGTATGCTTTGTTTGCTTCTTGGGTTTGTTTATGACGAACAACTCTCTATTGCCATTGGTTTTTTTCTGGCCTTTGCTGTATTTTTTGCCTCAAGATACAATCCGACATCGTTTATGTTGGCCTTTACTGTAGCTGTCATGAGTTCTATTTATGGAAGGAGACTTCTCAAACGGATCGATTTTTTGAAAGCCGGGTTTTTACTTACCTTTGTCCAAATTCTTGTGACGACTGCCGGTTATTTGTTTGATGGAAGGGAGTTTTATGTAACGACCGGAGCCGGTTTTTTCCGCGACCTAACAAATTCCAATCTCTTTCGCATCACAGTTATGTGTTTTGTGAATGGGTTTGCCAGTGCAACGGCAGTTCAGTTTTTACTTCCAATGTATGAATATGTTTTTAATATTCCAACACGTTTTAAACTGATTGAACTGGCCGATACGGGCCATCCATTGTTGCAACAGTTATTAACCAAAGCCCCTTCCACCTATACACATACATTTATGGTGGCAGCTTTGTCTGAACGAGCTGCGCAAAATTTAAATTTGGACCGCCTTCTTGTGCGTGTGGGTGTTTATTTTCATGATATTGGAAAGATCCCCAATGCTGGTTTTTTTGTGGAAAACCAACATTTGATCCCAAAACCAGAACATATTGATAAAAACAATCCTGCATTGGCAGCAAAAACAGTCATCGATCACGTGTTAGATGGGATTGAGATGGCAAAAAAAGCAAGGCTTCCGAGAGAAATTATAAGTTTTATCCCGGAACACCACGGCACGTCCACTATGGCATTTTTTTACCACAAGGCATTGCAGGAAATCTCTCCCTCTGCTAGAAAAAATATCAATAAAAAAGATTTTCAATACCCAGGACCCAAACCTCAAAGTAAAGAAACCGCCATTGTGATGATTGCTGATTCTTTGGAAGCTGCCTCACGTTCGCTCGACGAGGTATCACCTGAAAGTTTAGATGAACTCATTCGTAAAATTGTAAATTCAAAACTTGCCGAAAACCAATTGGATGAAAGCGGTTTGACCATTGGTGATTTAGAGGTGATAAAATCTAGTTTTAAGGAAGTATTACTTTCTAGTTTGCACCAAAGACCAAAATACCCCAAACCGGAAGATACAAAAGCTTTGGAATCTGCCGGTTCTAAAAAATCTAAAAAATGAATTCTTCTTTATCAGTTTTGACCCATTGGAATGACCAATGTGAGTCGAATACAGAAATTCAATCGGATCTTGTTTTAGAAAATTGCGAATTGATTTTAAAACATTTAAGTCCAAGTTTTTTACAAGCTTTAGAACTAGAGATTTTACTTGTAGATGACCCAGTGATGAAAGAAATTAATTTAGAAAGAAGGGGACTAAACAAAACAACAGATGTTTTGTCCTTTCCTCTTTATTCAGAATCTCCACCCATTCCTTTTCAGATTTTAGGTGAAGTTGTGATTTCAATGGATACTTGTCGCAGACAGGCAAAAGAAATTGGTCATTCAATTATCGATGAATTTTACCGCCTTCTCGTACATGGAATCTTACATTTGTTTGGTTATGATCATGAAACAGGTGAAGAAGATGCCATCCGAATGCGTGCCAAAGAAGACGAATGTTTGGAATTGGTGTTTGAACGTTAAATGGCCATTCGCAAAGAAAGAGGGATTGTCATCCAGAGTCGAGATATTGGAGATAGCGACAGGCTCATTAGTTTAGCAGGTGAATCACAAAGTAGAATGAATTTCCTTAGCAAAGGAATTCGTAAATCCAAAAGACGTGCCATCATTACAACGGAGCTTGGTTCTCTTGTGGAACTTGATTATTATGATCAGGCAGAAAAAGATTGGAAATCCATCAAAGAAATTCATCTGGTAAAACGTTACGATGAATTGAAATCGGATTATTTAGGTACACTTTTTGTTTTATATGTAACAGAGCTTACTTCGCTCATTTACCCAGAAGGGGAGAACCATCCTTTCCTTTTCCAACTTCTTTCAGGTAGTTTAGAGACTTCGAATGAACAAGGATTTCAAAAACAAATCCTTCCTTTTTTTAAACTACGAGCCCTTTCCCATATGGGCCATTTCCCTACTGAATTCTATTGCCATACTTGTGGGGAAGAGGTTCTTACCAAACCAGCAGCCTATTTTGCGGTCGCAGAACGTGAATTTTTATGTTCAGATTGCCACCCTATCCCTAAAGATCATTTGCCTGTTTTGAAACTATTTCATACTATGTTATCAAAGAAATTTTCGAATGTACTAGGAATTTTTCCAAAAGAAACGGAATACCGAGATGGGGATTTAATTTTAAATCAATTTCTCCGGTCTCTTTTCGGAAAGGAATTAAAATCCTACTTCGAGTTTTACAAGTCAATAGGGTATTTATGAATTCGATTACAAAGACTGTTTTACTCTGTATGACCCTGTCCGTTTTTTTTGCTTTGTTCCAACTCCTCCTCAAAGGAGAAAACTTCAGGAAAGATAAAAAGAACAATTTAGCAAAAGAACAATCCGAACCTTTTATGGCAACACTACGGGAAGAAAAGGAAAGTATCCCTCATTTTGTTTCCAGATTCAAAGCCAAAAGTTTTGAGCTCTGGCAAAATTCTGACAAATTAAAAATGGAAATTAAATTTTAGAAATGAATGTGAATCAATTATTAAAACAACTTGTGCTTTCTGAATTAGAGAAAGCAGTCGATATCTACTTAGAAAAAAATAAGCTTAGTTCCGTTAAGGAAAACTTAAAAATTCGTATTGAATATTCAAGAGAAGAAAAGTTCGGAGATTATTCTTCTCCCTTTGCTTTAGAAAACAAAAACATTTTAAACAAAAATCCCAAAGATATTGCGGAAGCGGTTTTAGCGGAGATTCAAAACCAATCTTTTTTTGAGTTTGTTAGTTTTTCCCCACCGGGTTTTATTAATTTTCGAATCCAAACAAAGTTTTTGAATGAATATGTAAAATCTGTCATGTTTCCTTCCGTGGTATTTGCAGAGACTCCTAAAAAAGAAAAGATCTTACTTGAATTTGTTTCTGCCAATCCAACTGGCCCTATGAATATTGTTTCTGCAAGGTCAGCTGCGTATGGAGATGCCTTGGCAAATTTACTAACAAGCCTTGGTCATACCGTCAAACGAGAGTTCTATGTGAATGATTATGGGAATCAGGTGTATTTACTTGGTGTTGCGGTTTTACTGCGAATATTTGAATCCAAGGGAGAACCAATTCAATTCCAAGAAGAAGAATCTCAGGATTCGGTCATCGATCTTGTTAAAAAAAGAATTCTTCCCAAAGAAAGTTACCGTGGCGAATACATCAAAGACATTGCCATCCAATGTTTAGAAGATGCATCGAGGACAAAATTTATTTTTGATTCTGTATCTTCAGAAAAATGGGATGAGGTGATTGATTTCCTTTCTCGTTATGCGGTAGAATACAATTTGAGCCGCCAAAAAGAAGACTTAGCTCTCTTTGGTGTGAACTTTGATTTGTTCTTTAGTGAACGTAGCCTTCATGAAGCGGGGGATGTGGAAAAAGTTCCTACTATCTTAAAAAAAGAAGATGTAACTACGATTGATGGAAAACTTCATTTCCTTTCTACTCTTTATGGAGATGATAAGGACCGTGTGATCAGAAGGGAAGATGGAAGACCAACTTACTTGATGGCAGACATTGCTTATCATTTTAATAAATTCACACGAGGGTTTGATACATTGATTGATATTTGGGGTCCGGACCATTATGGATACATCGCTCGTTTGAAAGGTGCGGTGAAATCCTTTGGGAAAGCAGATGAGAGTTTCCGAGTTCTCATCGCCCAACAAGTAAACTTAATCGAAAACAAAGAAAAAGTAAAAATGAGCAAACGTTTGGGAATTTTCCAAACCATGCGCGATCTTTTATCTTATTTAGGAAAACAAGGTAGGGATGTAGGACGTTATTTCTTTTTAATGAGAAGTTCGGATGCTCCCCTTGATTTTGATTTGGATTTAGCAAAAGACGAATCTGATAAAAACCCTGTGTTTTATATTCAATACGCTCATGCAAGGATTTGTTCCATTTTTCGTGAATTACAAGTGCCAATGGATCTTAAACTTCTACAATCGGGAATATCAGATGAGTTTTTAAAACAAGAGGAACGAACTCGTCTTCTTTTTTGGGTGGCAAGATTACAAGAAGAAGTATTTGACACTGCTACAAGTTTTGAACCCCACAGACTTACTAACTATTTACAATCTTTGAGTAAATCTTTTACAAAGTTTTATTCGCAAAAAGATAATAGAATCAAAGACAAAACTGGAAACGAAAGAGATACCCTTCTTGCACTCGTGCTTTACACGAAGTTTGCTTTAGAAAGTGGATTAAAACTTCTTGGTATTTCTGCACCTGAAAAGATGTCAAAAGAAGATACTGAACAGTAACAAAAGATGGAATCACCCTATATTGTCATTATTGCAACGGGATCTGAGATTACTGCCGGCCGAAGTTTAGATACAAATTCTAGTTGGATGGCAAACCAGTTGTTTGAACTGGGTTGGAAGGTAAAAAAGTTTATCGCACTACCAGATAACCCCGAACTCATTTTATCGGAACTGCAAAACTTAAAAGAACTAACAAAAACAAAACCAGTACTTGCTTTAATGACAGGGGGACTTGGACCAACGGAGGATGATTACACTTTAGAAACTGTTTTGAAGTTAAGTGGAAAAAAATCATATTCAGTGGAAAAAGCAAAGATTCGTTTAACGCGTGTATATGAATCTAGAGGAAAACAATATAGTGATATCCTTCCTACCGTTCTTCGCCAAACTCATGTTCCCGAAGATTGTAAAATTTTAGACAATAATGTTGGAATTGCAGTCGGGTTTGTAGAACCCATTGGTGCAAATTCTTACTTAGTATGTATGCCCGGGGTTCCTTCTGAAATGAAGGAAATGTTCACAAGAAGGCTTACACCGGAACTAAAAAGATTATACCCTCGAGAGAACTTAGTCCAAAAAACAAAGTGGTTATGGAACATTGGTGAATCCCTCTACCAAAAAGATTTTGTAGAAAAGAATAGAGAAAATTTGTTTTCAGATGTGGAATGGGGAGTAACTGCTAACAGAGGGTATATCAAATGTATCTTCCAGTCGAATGATTCCGAAAGATTAGAAAGAATTGTTAATGAGTTAGAAAAACAATATCCAAAAATTATTTCAGACGATGTTTTTTCCTTTGTTCATGAAGAACTAATTTCCAAACAACTGACAATCGCCGTGGGAGAGAGTTGTACTGGTGGGCTCCTTGGAAAAAAATTGACCGATTTGCCAGGTTCTAGTTCTTATTTTTTGGGTGGTTTTTTGACTTACTCCAATGAAATGAAAGAATCTCTACTTGGTGTGTCCCATGAAATTTTGAGCCAGTTTGGAGCAGTGAGTATGGAAACTGCAAGTTCTATGGCGAATGGAATCTTTGAAAAAACGAAAGCAGACTATTGTATCTCCATTACCGGCATCGCAGGACCCGATGGTGGAACCGATACAAAACCTGTGGGAACTGTATGGATTGGTTTAAAAACACCAGATGGTTCTGTTCAAACTCATTCCTATATCTTTCCTGGAAATAGGGAAGGGATTCGGGAAAACGCAAGTAATACAGCTCTATTTTTATTATACCAGTCTCTCAAACAAAGGAACATATAACATGTGGCAAACGATTGTTTATTCAATTGGTTTTTTTCTTTTATTCTTTTTTAGTTGGGACGTGGATTTAAATTTAGTCCCTAACATTCGAGAGACTTGGGTTTGGAATAGTGAAGGCAGATTTGGTACCACTTCCCCAAAAATAGGAGAAGATCCATTCAAAACGATCAATGGTTATAAAACTGGAGGAAGGTACTATTCATTTAAAACAGGTAAATTTCCTGAAATGGATCCAAAGTATTTGGTCGACTTCCCATTGTTATCAAATGGTTATTTGTTATATGAAAAAATAGGAGATGAGGTGAACTTTTTCTCTGATTCAGGGGAACTCTTTTGGAAAAAACCAATTAATTCTTATCCCAGAAGTGGATACTTCGCATCTCCCGTTTTGTATTTGTCGGGAGATAACAATACAGTTTTCCTTATGGATGAAAGTGGAAACCGAGTCGGTAAATCAGAGTTAAACGGAAGGTTCCTCACTGACTATCAATTTGATTCTAAAAATAAAGGTGTGATCGTTTTATTTTCAGGTGGAGAAATTTATCGTTTAGATGAAAAAGGAAATACCTTGTTTGAAAAAGAACTTTCAAAGGAAAAAAAGGATTCTTTTTTTAAATCGGTGGCGCTTTCTCCTAATGGAAAACTTACTGCGATCCATTATTCTTTGTTAGATAAAGATTTTGTGGAAATTTTGGATGAAGTTGGAGACACAGTCGATGTGTTTCCTCTTCCTAAGTTTTATCCTCATAAACTTTATTTTGCGATAGGTAACGACGGTTCCATTGTTTTTAACTTTCCTGATAGTTTGTCTTTTTATAGAGATGGTGATTTGGTTTGGGAAAAGACCAAATCAAAGTCAGGTGGAGTTTACCAATCTATTTTTGCCACTGATTCTGTTTATATGGCTTTGTCCGAATCCGAAATCCAATTTTACAATACTAAGGGAAACTTGATCCGATCCAAAAAGATGCCACCGACTGAGTTGCCCATAAGGTTTTTTCCGGGAAAAACAAACTCTACTTTTTATCTACAATCCAAATCGGATTTGATGCAATTCCAAATATTTTAGGAATGAATTTTTAGATTTTAAGTATTCGTTTCAAAACAATTCTATTAAGATTCTGAATCCTGATTTGTTTTTTTGGATGGATCCACTTCGTAGATGGAAAGCGATTTGAATCCGGTCCTTCCTTCTCTATTGATCATTGCAATGGTTTCTGTACAGACTCCTGGTTCAATATTAAAGATAAGTTGATCGGATATTTCTCTGCAAATATAAAGACCCCGACCGTGACTATCTTCTAGCCCTTTCGGAAACCCAGTGGATTCATCAATGCTAATATGCCGATCAAGTCTATGCAGAATTTCTTCTTTTTTTAGTGATCCAAATTGATCACGAACTACAATAAAAATGGTGCTTTCCGTTGCGCCATAACCAATTAAAAAATAATCATCTGGCATCAGTTGAATATTGTCCAGCGGGACAACCATATCATGGCTTGGGATTTCAAATTGGTATTTGTATTCTCCTTCATGTGTCCTGGGAGCTCTGATCATTGCATTGGATGTGAGTTCCTCTAACACTTGCTGAATGGCTTTAGGAGCTCCCAGTTGGATTAAGTTTTTGGAGATTTTTCCACAAAGAATGGAGCGGTCTTGGTCCGATTTGATTTGTTTGTAAATGATTCCGTTGTTCGGGGCTTCTTCGAATTCATTGTTTATGTTTTGGCTATGAACTTTAAAATCGCCCGTGAAATACTTTTCAATTCCAAAGATGTCATTTGAAAGAAGTTTTTCTACCATTACTTCGATTAGGTGGATGTCTAAAAAACTATATTTTGGGATGATGTTCCAAATATGAAGGTCTTTGGCAAATTTAATGTATTCGTTAATATTGTATGCTGTCATTAGCGCATACAATATATGTGGAAATTCTTTTTGGATGAGTTTCACTAAATCAATTCCAGACTTTCCTGGGAGACGGATATCCGTAATGGTTAAATCAATTTTTTCGTTTGTTAAGTACCAAACAGCTTCTTCAAAATGTTCCGCACCAAAAACATTAAATTTGGTGCTAAGTAAATCCATGATGGCTTCTCGAATGGAATGGATGTCTTCCACAATTAAAATGGATTGTTTCATGGATTTTGCTCCGTGATATCGTTTGTGAGAGGGAAGGAAATCGTAAATCGTGTTTTTTGTTCACTAGATTTTACGGATATATTTCCGTCATGTTCTTTGACTATGGAGTGACAAATGGATAAACCTAGTCCCGTTCCCGTTCCCGATTTATTGCTTGTAAAAAATGGATCAAAGATTTTTTGGATGATGGAATCTGGGATTCCTCCTGCGTTATCTTCCACTATGATATGTAACCAGTTTTTTGTTTTTCTGATTTCAATGGAAATTTCTCCCGGTCTATAGTCGAAGGCTTGGAGTGAGTTTCTGAATAAATTCATAAACAAACGTTCCATTTTTCCTGGATGGAATGGAAACTGATAGTCATGGTCGCAAGAGATTCGCCAAACAATGTTTTTACTTAAATGGGGATACAAACGAATCACTGTATCTTTGGCACGGTTGATGGTTTCGACAATATCTCCCAGTGTGACTTTTACTTTATCCGTTTTTGCAAAAGAAATGATATCGGAAACAATGATGGCTGCCCGGGATACATCGTTTTTAATCATATCTAAACGTTTTTCAATTTGTTCTGGCGGTTGGTTTTGCCAGTTTGCTTTTAAGTTTTGGAGCGTAAGGCTAATCCCTGTTAGTGGATTATTTAACTCGTGAGCGATTCCAGAAATTAAAATTCCAAGAGAAGCAAGGTTACGCATCCGAAACGACTCTTCTTCTTTGTCTCTTTGTTTGGTGACATCTGAAATTTTTTCTACCATCCAAAAAAGATCTTCTTGTTTGGGGTAGGGATAAAATTCCAAAAGCAGAGTTTGTTTTTTATCTTCCGAACGGAAAAAAATCTCACGAGTGATGGGAGTCGAGTAGGTTTGATTCTTTTCTTTTGACTTTACATTGATTTTTGGGCAATAAGGACAAATGTCTGTTCTTTGGTATAAAACTTCGTAACATTTACGATCCAGTAGTTCATCGTATTTGTTGTTTTTGGCAAAGAGGATAGTAGCAAGATTGGCTCTTTGGATTTGGAAATCGGAATCGATTAGCACAAGAGGATCTTGTACTACATCATAAATCGCTTCAAGTTCGCGTGCTTTTTCCGCAACTTTTTCAACTGAGGATGTATCTTTGTTTTGTGAATTCTCAGACAAAACTAATACCCTAAGGACTGGTTCAGTTGTTTAAACATTGATTTTTGGCTTTTATTCCCACCTGTTTTTTGTAAGGCGGAGATAGATGCCAACTGGCTATGAAAATCCAAAAGGAATTTGATATAAAAATCTTTTTTGAAATCGTTTCTTTCCTGTTTGATATCATCATTACGAAGGGAAGAAAGTGGGAAACTATCGGTTCCATCCAGGCCAGAAAAACTAATCACCATATCGTTTAAGGAAGTGTCAAGAGGTGAGGTATCAGTTATTTTTGTTTTTGTTTTTTGTTCAATTTCGGTGTCTTCTGTGACTACTTGCACTTCTACTTTCGAAAGAACAGATCCATTGAATTCTAGGAGAATAGATTTTTCTTCCGAATGTTTGATTCGATTTTTGTTTTGTGGGTCTGGGTCCACTTTGTATTTTCGAATGCGTAACCCAGTTCTGTTGGGATAATTCCCAATAAAACTAATCGTTGTATTGGATGGAAGTGATGTGAGTTTTTCGTAAGACAACAACTCCCTAGCTTTAGCGATTTCTCGGTAAAGGCTAAGGATTTCCTTGTCTAAACGATTTTCTTTTTCAGAAATGTCAGACTCTGCAAAAAGGCTGACATTCAGTGAGAAAAAACTAAGGAGTAGTAGGAGCCGGTACTTCGGAAGGTGTTCCATCAGTTTCTACCGGAGCTTCTAAACTTGGTTCTACATCGGGAACCAACACTTCGTCTTTTTTTGCAAAAACAAAAGATAGGGCCAAAGAAAGAACGATGAATAGAATGGCTGCCACTCTTGTTGTTTTTGTCATTACATCAGCTGTGGATGCGCCAAAGACAGATTGGCTCGCTGTAGATCCGCCAAGCATTCCAGCGCTTCCGCCTTTTCCTGTTTGGATCATCACAAGTAGGATGAGAAAGAGTGAAAGTAGAATAAAAAGTGTGAGGATGGTTCCTGCAAAAAATCCCATAATGTTTCCTTATTTTAAAAGTCCTAAAAATGAATCTAATTTTTGACTGGCTCCTCCCACGAGGCCTCCGTCAATATTTGGTTTGGCGAGCAATTCTTTGATATTGTCCGGTTTTACGGAACCACCATAAAGAATTTGAATGTTCTCCGCGATTGTTGCCGCACCAACGAACAAATTTCCAATCTCTTTGCGAATAAAGGCATGTGCTTCTTCTGCTTCAACAGGAGTGGCTACCTTTCCCGTTCCAATCGCCCAAACCGGTTCATAAGCGATCACAAGTTTAGAGAAGAGATCACTTGTAATGTCTTTCAGACCTTTTTTAATTTGGTCTTCTAACACAGAGAAGGTGTTTCCTTTTTCTCTTTCCGCCCAGGTTTCTCCGACACAATAGACTACACGGAGACCAGCTTTCAAAAAGTATAATATCTTCTGATTGTCAAACTCGGAAGTTTCTCCAAGGAATTGACGTCTTTCGGAGTGACCCACAAGAACCGTCTGGATTCCGATTTCCTCCAGTTGGGTAGGGGAAATTTCTCCCGTCATCGCAGTGAGTCCTGATTGGTAAGCGTTCTGTGCACCTACAATCAGTTTGGATCCTTTGGTTAGGGAAGATACAGTTTCCAAATGCAAAGCACTTGGGAAAACCATAACTTCGTAGGAAGAGGAGTTAGTTGCGGAAACCAAACCTTTGGTGATGGCTGAAGCTTCCGCCAAGGTTAAATTCATTTTCCAGTTTCCCGCAATGATCTTCTTTCTCATCTTATTTTCCTTCCTTAGGGAGTAAACATTCCACACCAGGGAGTGTGCGTCCTTCTAAAAATTCTAGGGAAGCACCACCACCAGTGGAAATATGAGTGATTTTGTCTGCCACACCCGCTTTGTTCACGGCAGCGATGGAATCACCTCCGCCGACAACGGTTTTTGCTTTGGATTTACTAATGGCTTTGGCAATCTCAATGGTTCCTTTTGAGAATTTGTCCATCTCAAACACACCCATCGGCCCATTCCAAAGAATGGTTTTGGCTTCTTTAATCGCTTTGATGTAATTATCTACGGTTTTTGGGCCAATGTCCATCCCCATCCAACCATCCAAGATTCCCATTTTATCCACAGACTTGGTTTTGGCATTGGGATCAAAATTATCGGCAATGATATGGTCCACGGGAATTTGGAGGTCTACCCCTTGGATTCCGGCTCTGTCAATCAGTTGGAAGGCTTGGGATTCAAAGTCTGGTTCCACAAGGGACTTACCTACGGGAACCGCTCTGGATTTGAGGAAGGTATAAGCCATCCCCCCACCGATGAGTAGGTGGTCTACCTTCTCGAGAAGGTTCTTTAAAATTGCAAATTTGGAACTGACTTTGGATCCACCCACAATCGCCACAAAAGGACGTTCTGGTTTGGCAAGAAGGCCACTTAAGACTTCAATTTCTTTACGCATCAGAAGTCCTGCAAACGCAGGGAGCAGGTGGGCCACACCTTCTGTGGAGGCATGCGCACGGTGTGCGGTTCCAAAAGCATCGTTGACATAGACATCAGCTAACTTGGCCAGTTCCTTACAGAAACCGGCCTCATTTTCCTCTTCTTCCTTATGGAAACGAAGGTTTTCTAAAAGTAGGATTTCACCTTCCCCAAGTTCATTCGACATTTTGACCACGTTTGCACCAATCACAGAGTCAGAAAAACTGACTTTGGTTTTGACGAGTGTAGAAAGAACATCAAACACAGGTTTCATGGAGTACTTTGCCTCAGGTCCACCTTTCGGGCGACCTAAGTGACTTCCCAGAATGATCTTTGCCCCTTTGGAAATGAGTAATTCCAAAGTAGGGAGGGTTTTTTCGATCCGAGTTTTGTCCGTGGCTTTTCCGTTTTCCACAGGGACATTGAAGTCCACACGAACAAAGACTCGTTTTCCTTTTAGATTTTGTTCTTCAAGAAGAGGTAATTTCATCTTAGCCTTTTTTTGCCATGTAACGTACGAGATCTAACACTCGGTTAGAGTATCCCATTTCATTGTCATACCAAGAAACAAGTTTGAAAAAAGTGGAGCTAAGTTCAATACAAGCATCGGCATCAAAGATAGAAGAACGAATGTCTCCAAGGAAGTCGTTGGAAACTACCATATCTTCTGTGTAACCAAGGATTCCTTTCATGGAACCTTCACTTGCTTCTTTCATTTTCTTTTTGATTTCTGCGAGGCTAGTTGGTTTTTCAGTGCGAACCGTTAAGTCCACAACGGAAACATCCGGTGTTGGAACTCGGAAGCTCATACCAGTGAGTTTTCCGTTCACTTCAGGGATACAAAGTCCTACTGCTTTGGCAGCACCAGTTGATGCAGGGATGATGTTTTGAGCGGCACCACGTCCACCACGGAAGTCTTTTTTAGAAGGTCCGTCAACAGTCGGTTGGGTTGCTGTCATCGCGTGGATGGTAGTCATGAGTCCTTCTACGATTCCAAAGTTGTCAAGAACCACTTTTGTGATCGGAGCCAGGCAGTTTGTAGTACAAGATGCATTCGAGACAACATTGTCTTTTCCGGCATCATACTTCTCGTGGTTTACTCCCATTACAAAAGTAGGGATGTCTTTGTCCTTTGCAGGAGCAGAGATGACCACTTTTTTGGCACCAGCTTTGATGTGTTTTTCTGCACCCACTCGGTCAGTGAAAAGACCTGTGGATTCGATCACAAAGTCCACTCCAAGTTCTTTCCATGGGAGTTTTTCTGGGTCTCTTTCAGAGAAGGTTTTTACTTTTTTGCCATCGATAATGATTTCGTTGTCTGTGTGAGAAACTTCACCGTCGAATCGACCGTGAGTAGAGTCATATTTGAAAAGATAAGAAAGATTGTCTGGTGTTACAAGGTCGTTGATTGCGACAAATTCTAAATTGGGATCTTTGATTCCGGATCGAAGTACAAGTCGTCCAATGCGACCAAAACCATTGATTGCGATTTTTACCATGAGTTTCTCCTAAAAGGCTCGTATCGAGAGATGAAACGATTTTTTAATTACAGAATTTCGAATTCGGGGTCTCTGTCACTCATTTTAAGGGCAGAAGGTGCGGATATGCCATAAGAAATTCCCTTTTTCCTTGGGTTTTCCGCTTGCATCCAAACAAATTCAATCTTTGCAGGTAGGACATGCACACTAGGAAAGCAGCGGTCCCGTATGCAAACGAAGGTCTCCTAAAGCCACTCCCCGGATAAGCCAAAGGGACAAACCTGGTTTTTTAGTTTTTTCCTTTTTTGGATTTAGTTCCCTTTTTTTGACCTAACTTTTGTTTGTTTTTATCAAACAACCCGATTAGGAGTTTGTCTCCACTGTTGTCAGCTTCCAAAAAACGAATACCCGCAAATTTTGCTTCCGAATCAAGAGAAGCGTCACCTTCTTGGAAAAAATACGATTCGGCACCGATCTTCAATTGAAACCCACTACGATAATACTTTAAACAATGTTCGCCGAAAGACAAGTTGGTAAAGTCCTTCTGCAATCGAATGGGCACTAACTCTTCTTTTTGAATTCGAAATACCAGACAACCACGTTTGGGAGCATTTGCATTTTCCTCTGTTTCCAAAACTTGCCAGTCATAGTTTAAGATCATATAATCACCTTGGAAAAGAGACCTTGGATCACTTAGAACTAAGGGTAAAAAAAAAAGCCTTCCTGTTTTCCGAATTTTTTCTTTTTCCCATACGGAGTATGTAAAAAATCCAGTAAAAACCAAAAAGTTCAGGAAGAGTAAAACAAACCATTTGTGTCTCATCTTGTTTTTCCCAAAGGTGAAAATCTTAAAAATAGATAAGCCACAAAAAATAAAAAAGAAGAGCTTATCATCAGTTTTGCTTTTTCCAAGAGAGTGGTTTCTAAATCATAATAGAATCCAAAATAGAAGAGAAGAAAGCTAACCCAAGCCAGATAAAATAAAAAGGAATGCCCTCTTGCAAATCCCAAAAGGAAAAGAAAAGAGGAGGTGATGATCCCTGGTGTTTGGATCGTTGGGAAAAAAATCAAAGTGTAGAAAATAAAAAACAGTAAAACGGAAAAATTGCTAATTTTAGGAACAAGTTCTTTGTATAATAAATAACTTCCCGCTAACAATAAAACGACGGACTGGGATTTGGAAACCCAAGAGATTTCTTTTAGTTCTGGGAAAAATGAAAAACCCACCAATAAAAGCAAAGAAATGCCGAGTGAGTGGGGAAGATGACGGAAGGGTTCCTGTGTTTTTTTTGGAAGACTAAAATAAAACAACAAACACAAACAAACGGTGGTAAGGAGAGGAAAAAAATAGAGTAATTTATATTCTAAAAGTAAAACACTGGCAAAAACAAAGAAAAGGATTGGGGAAAGAAATCTTTGGATGGGATTGGATACAAAGAAAAAGAAAATCAGTTGAAAACCGAGAATCAACCAAAGAAAAGAAGTATCTTTTGGCTGAAAGGTTTTCTGTACTCCAAAAAGAAATAAACAAAATCCTTGGTTTAAAAAAGAAAATAAAACTGGGCCTAGTGTTTCTCGTTTCGAATTGTTAAAAACAAAAGAGATAACAGAAACAAAAATCATCAGAAACAAACCTAAATACAGATCAACTTCGTAATTATTTAATAATCCAATTACAAGTAAACAAAGTAGAAAAAAACCGCCGGCAAGAAGGGAGCCTAAAAAACTCAAAATCTCTATGTAAAAGTATGATTTCATGAGATTCTCTCTTCCGTAGCATTTGTCCTTCGCAAATGTTTTAGGTGAGACACAGCCCAAACGGTATAAATGGTGATCAAAAGTGCAAAGAGCAAAAAATTTACCGCAGAACCATAAGCCCAAATTCCAAATATATCTGCAGTTTTCAAAAGGACTTGGCCTAACCCAAAGAGTAAAATCAAACTTAAGTTTAAATGACGAAATCGAAACCACCGGTAATAAACATAAAGAAAACCATAAAAAAGTAGAGGGAATAAAATCTGAAAAAATCCATAAGTTAAGGTGGTCGTGAATTCGGAATGAATTCTAAATAAGTTCCAATGGATTAAATTCAAAAAACCAAGTGCAAAAAAGATTCCTAAAGCTGATAAAAAGGATTTTGTTTTTTCCGAATAAAACTCTGTGTTTTGCCAATCAAGTATGGTGCATAGAAAGCCAAAAAAAACTGCTGCGGAAGCGAATAGAAAGTGATTTTCTTTTTCTGTTGTGACTTGAATTGAATACAAGTATACAGTTGATGATATTAGGACCATCCAGAATCCGGCAACCACACCGGACCGAGAAATCGGTACCAAGAGAAAGGTAAAGACCGTCCAACCCAAAAAAAGATCATAAACATCGGCCCCTGTTTGGTAAATTTGTCCAAACACAAGTAAGGCGGAGCCTGTTAGAAAAAATAGAATGGTGAGCCCAATTTCGAAAAGAAATTCTTTTTTACGGATAAAAAAGGAAATAAGATAAAATACAAAGTTGAGAAAATAAATGATTCCTAGTTTTGTGAAGCGATCTAGTAGGTTCCAGTTGAATGCAACTATGAAAAAGATTCCAGAAAGTAGAAGGGCAGACCCAATGATGAGTAGAGAGGATTCAATAAAATGAATCCAACCTTTTAAATCCTTTTTACCATAAGGTAGCAATGACATGACTTTCTTGGATGACACCTAAAGTTCGAGAATCCACTCCGAGTTCTCTGTTGTCAGCAAGAAGGAAAAAGGATTTTTCTGGAACCGTCACTTTTGGCATATCATCCGATTCTGTTTTACCAGGAGGGATCATCGGAATATCGTTTGATGAAGATTCTGGAAAACTTGCCGGATCGAGAAGAGTGCCATTGCGAAATACCATTCGCTTTTGGACATAGATCGTATCTCCTGGTTTGCCAACGATCCTTGCGATAAGAACCGAGTCCGGGTCAAGAGGCGAATGGACAAGAACCACATCCCCAATCCCCAATTGTTTGGCACGAAACCATCGATTAAAATAAGCAGTGGAACCTTTTTTTAATGTAGGTTCCATAAACTGGTTTGGAATGTGGACAGGAGTGATTACATAGTATTTGAAGACAACTGCAGCGACGAGGCCTACAACAAGAGGGATGGCAAATGCAAGTAGTCTTGTTTTGAAAGGAACTTTGTTTTTGGATTTAGACATGGAAATAGTTGATCTCTCTTCTGAGGCTTTCGGATAGTTGGTTCATGGTTTGAGAACTAGATTTGGTTCCTTCACTCGACATCGCTGTGGTTTGTGCATGGTTATTGATTTCTGCCATTGATCGGGAAATTTCAAGCATGGCCATTTTTTGTTCATCAGTGGCTTCTTTGATCATTTCCGAAAGTTCACGAATTTGTGTGACACCTTCGTTGACTTCTTCGTTGGTTTCAATTTGTTTTCTGACTACAGAACGAATTTCTTTTGTCATTTGATTGATTGAGTTTACCCCAGATATGGTTTCACTTAAAATCACAATGGACTGGTCGATTTTTTCCTGACCTTGTTTGATCTCACCTTCATTCTGTTTGATGAGCTCTTCGATATCATCAATGGACTTTGCAGTTTTGTCTGCGAGTTTGGAAATTTCATCGGCAACCACAGCAAATCCTCGACCACTCACTCCGGCTCTCGCTGCTTCAATGGCTGCGTTTAACGCGAGTAAGTTGATTTGTTCCGAGATATTATGAATGATTTCAACGACGTTTGTCATTTCCGAGGAAGATTGATAAATTTTGTCCATTGAAAGTTTCATTTCTCCCAAGGACTTTTCTCCTAGCTTGGCGTCGTTTGTGATTTCTTCCACTCGCACATCAGCAACTTGGAATTTTTTGTCAATTTCCGATACAGCATGATTGAGCTCTGTCATTTTTTTCATAAGAGAAACTAAGGTAAAAGATTGAGTTTCAGTTCTTTGTGCTACACTTTCAATCCCCGCTGTAATTTCCTCAACTGAAGCAGAAATTTCTTCGCTACTTGCTGCTTGGTTTTGAGCTGCATCCGATAAAGACAACATTGATTCGTAAATATCGGAACTTGTGTTTGTGAGTTCGTTGGAAACGGTTTGGGTTTGGTTTACGATTTGGCGTAGTTTGGTTTGGAAGTCAAACATCGCATTTGCCATACTTCCTATTTCATCGCGACTTGCGTCATAAAAATCGGATTGTAAATTCCCCTTTACCATTTCTGCAATTCTAACTCTAATTCTTTCTAAAGGTTTGAGTTTGGATTCAATTACAATGACAGTGATAAATCCAATCAGGAGTAGAACGATAATCGAAATCCCGAGTGTTGTGAATAAACTTGTGAGAGTTTTTTCATATAGTTCGGCATTTTCAAAAATGCAGTAGATGATATAATTAAACTCTGGATTTTTTACATAAAAAATCCGTTTGAGAGTTCCGTCTTCAGAGGAATCTATAAAACCAAGAGCATCTTCTTTTTGAAAAGGTGTATCGAAAACTAACTTTGATTTTGCGTTGTTTCCGATTTCTTTTTTATTTGTATAATATACGATGGTTCCATCTCCATCAAAAAAACCAACCTTTCCTGAAGTTCCAATTTTAATATTACCTAAAATAAAACTAGAGAGTTTTCCAATGTTTAAAAATCCCCCAACATAACCTAAAAATTGATCATTTTGGTAAACGGGAAGGGTATAAGGAGAAACGATGTCACCAGAAATTTTTGAACGAATGCTTGTATGTCTGAGTGGACCTTGTTTTGCTAAGTCCACATCCTCAATAAAAAATATGCTACCAGTTTTAGAACGATCGTATTCATTTGTTGAAACAAAAATTCCTTCGTCAGGTTTGTAAAAGAAGAGGGCTTCCACTGCATGGTTTGTACTTTTTAATTGGATTTCGTTTAGAACCGAACGAATCCCTTGTAAATCTTTACGAACAATTTTGTCTTTCAGTTTGTTTTCTGCAAATATAGAAAGAGTCAGCCTATCCCGAAAGTCAACAAGGGTCACACGCATGAGTGTTTCTGAATCCATCACAGATTGTTCCATACTGGTATGTACCAAGTCTAATTCTTGTTTAAAATTCATCCGGTAATTGATGATAAACAAAACAAGGATAGCCGCAAGAAAAGAGAGGACAGTTTGGAAACCTAAATTCCGGGAAAGTTTTCTTGTATTGATGCTTTTGTGGTGGTCTAGCCGAATCGAAAGTAGAATTCCTTTGGTATTGAATTTGTTTTCGACATGGTCAATAAAAATAGATTGGAAGATGACTGTGAAAGCTAAGGTCAGACAAAGGCCAATTCCCATTTCACTCATGAGGACAAAGTTTTTGGAATGTTGGTAAAAGTATAAAGATCCAAGGACAAATAAATATCCAATCGCATAGCGAATGATGACATCGATCATGGCCACTTGGGCCAAATGATCCAACCAAAAATAGGCCTTAATTTGATCTCGTTTGGTACATTCTGGTTTTCCTATTCGACTTATGGAAGCAAACCGGATCCAATAGAAAGTGATACCGAAAATAATGATAAAAAAGACAGAAATAGATGTCGAAATTAGAATAATTTGAAATTCTTCTCCCGACCATTCAGTAAAAAAGTAAATATAAGCAAGGAGAGTGGGGAAGCCGATTCCGTAATTAAAACCTTCTAGACCAAAAATTATAAATTTGATCAATTTACGCATATCCATACCCTAGGGATACAAATTGTCTAAGAATTGTAAACGTAAAATTCCCGTATAAAACGATAATGAAAGACCAACTCATTCTAAAAACCATCCAAGAAAAGATTAAAAATTTAGGAAGCCAACCTGGATGTTACCTCTGGAAAAATGAGGAAGGAATTGTGATTTATGTTGGAAAAGCTCTCAAATTACAATCGAGGGTTCGCTCTTATTTAAATCCAAACCAGAAAGATCGCAAAACGCGGGCACTTTACGTTGAGTTGTTTGACCTGGATTGGATTGCTACAAGTACAGAAAAGGAAGCCTTGCTTCTTGAAGCCACACTTATCAAAAAGTACAATCCAAAGTTTAATGTTAGGTTAAAAGACGATAAAAAATATCCCTTCCTTTGTGTTTCCACAAGTGAAGACTTTCCCATGGTTTTTTTGACAAGAAATGTAAAAGACAATGGGGATCGCTACTTTGGGCCGTTTACAGATGTAAAAGCAGCTCGTGACACTTTAGAATTAATTCATCGAATTTTTCCCATTCGCAAAACCAAACTCAAACTTCCACTCGCAAAACCGCAGAGGCCTTGTCTGAATTTTCATATGGGTCGTTGTCTCGGGCCTTGCCAAGGAAATGTTACAAAAGAAACCTATGGAGAATTGGTAGATGAGATTTTAAGTTTTTTAGAAGGAAAAAAAGAGCGATTGGTTGCTGGGCTCAAATCTTCGATGGTCAAAGCTTCCGAACGAATGGAATATGAGAGAGCCGGGTATTTAAAAGCAAGGATCGAAAAAATCAACCAAGTCCGTGAAAAACAAACTGTTGTCAGTATGGATGGTGGAGATGAAGACATACTCGGAATTAGCAAACGAGAGGATGAAGGCCAAGTTGTGATTTTAGAAGTAAGAGGGGGAAGGTTAGAAGGGAAAAAATCTTTTCCGATCACTGGACTTTCCTTCTCCGATGATGAAGAAGTTTTTACTTCTTTTCTTCGGGATTATTATTTGAATGTCACTGTCCTTCCAAGTACTTTATTTTTACCTCCTTCTGCTAAAGGGAATTACGATGTTTTTGTGGAAGCTATCACCGAAAAATTTGGAACTTCAATCAAACTGAAATTTCCAGAAATGGGACCTAAAAAATCACTGCTCCGTTTGGCGGAAAAAAATGCGGACCTTAGTTTGACCGAACGCATTCTTGCAACAAAACTTCGTGACCAGTCGGTTGCAATGAAAGAACTCCAAGAAAAACTGAACCTTCCTGTTCTACCGAGAACCATTGAATGTTATGATATCTCACACTTCCAAGGTTCTTCCCCTGTTGCAAGTGGTGTCATGTTTGTCGACGGGAAGCCGTATAAGGCGGGTTACAGGCATTATAAAATGCGTGGGTATGAAGGAATCAATGATCCGGGAATGATCCATGAAGTGATAGCAAGAAGACTCAGCCATTTAGTGAATGAAGAAGAACCGCTTCCCGATCTGATAGTGATCGATGGAGGACTGACTCAATTGTCTCGTGCTGCTGAAGCTGCGAATGCATTAGAACTTGGTCATATACCGATGGTGGGTCTTGCCAAAAAGAGAGAAGAGATTTATTTTCCCGGAGAAAAATATCCATATAGTTTTGATATCCATTCTCCCATGATGCGTCTTCTACGGAATTTGCGAGACGAAGCTCACCGATTCGGAGTTACCTTCCAACGCGTTCAAAGAAAGAAAAAAGCATTAAAAACAATTTTAGATGATATGGAAGACATTGGAGCAAGTCGCAGAAAAAGTATTCTTTCTTATTTTCAATCCAAAAAGAAAGTTACGGATGCCACAAAAGAGGAATTACAAAAAGTCCCTGGGATTGGACCTGTGCTTGCGGAAAAAATTTATCTTGGAATTCAAAAACTAAAAAAAATCGAACCATAACTTCTTTTTTCCCACCCAAAGGCCTCGAGGTGGGAGATGCAAAAACAAATCACGATCCTTCTTCTTTTTCTCCTCTGTTCATGTCAGAATCAAGAAGAGATCCCCTTTTTTTTGTTTGGTAATCAGTTTGACCAATCTCCTTACTTTGAATTTCAATACGGAAATTTAGAAGAAGAGGGGAATGTCCTTGTAGATACAAACCAAGTTCTTTATGAATCGGGTCTTCTTTGTATTTATTCCTTACCTGTATCCCTGTATAGACGAGAGTTAGGTGGGAAGTTTCGGATCTGTTGGAAAACTGATGAATCCATTTTTGAAAAATGGAAACTTGGATTTTCTATTTTAGAGGAAGAAAAAAGCGAATATACTTCCTGGTTGGATAAGGGGAAGGGATGGACAGCCACACTCAAAGAATATGGAAATTGGAAAAAAGAATCCGACAAGTTGGGATTTCTTTTGGATTGGGATTCTCAGATTTGGTCTAATGGATTTGTCACCTACCAAACATTTGGTTTACCTCATCCACTTTTTTTACAGAGGACTTTGGACCAATGTGAGGTCTTGTTTTTTTCACACCAACTCAAAGGAAGTCTGAATAAACAACTCGTTTTGTCTTTCGAACTTCCTTGCCCGGACACTGGTGCAATTACCGAAAGAATTCAGGTCCAAAATGAAGAATGGTTTTCTGAATGTGAACCGGGGGAACCTGTGGTTTCGGAATTGTTTCGGCATTCGGAATCCAGTTTTCAAAGGTTTCTAGAATGGGAAAATCCAAAAGAGACCTTTCTTTGTCCCCGTTCGGAATCTTTGGATTGGGTAAAAGATGGCTCTCAAACTTCTTTTCAATCGGAGGATTTTTCGAAACGAACCAAGTTGATCCTTCCGAAAGGGGTTCTCCTTTTCTCTGATGAACCAAAATTCCATGGAATTTTCCTTCCCAAAGAATATGGATCAAATTTAGGAACAAATACAAAGGTTCGGTGGGGAAATTCAGAATTTCTCGATTCAGAATTTAATTTTCGCCAAGGGGATGAATTTTTTTCAAACGAGTTTCATCCAGTATCCTGTCGTGATCAATTTCAGTTTTGGACTTCACCAGATCAATTTTGTGGAAACCCTGGGTTACCAAATCAATTCGAAATCAAACAGAAAGAAGGTGTTGTCCCTGGTTGTATTGCAGATCAGATTCAAATTACCGAATTCTATCCCGGAAACCAATTTGATTCCCAATTTCCATTCCCTAGTTTTTTTGAATTTCAAAACAAAGGAGAAAGTTGTGATGTTTCTTCTCTCAACTGGATCTACAATGGTTCCATATATCCTTTGTCAGCTGATGAATGGGTGGTTCATTCCAATTCTTATTTTATCATTTCTAAAAAACTTTGGTTTGGTTGGGATCTAAAAGCAAAAGAAAAACCTTTTTCGATTCCAAAAGTTGTTTTCCAGATTCCTAAATTTTTCTGGGAAGAAAGAAAGAGCCAAATAAAAAACGAATTCCAACCTAGTCCCAGTTTGTTTCATTTACTTCGTTTTAAACAACAAAATCGATTTTCGATCGTAATTGAATCAGGAAAGGAATTTCCCCATCCCAAGGAAGGTTCTTCATCGGAATTTTTGGAGTATGGTTTCCAATTTAGTCCAGGAAAACCTAACAAAAATTCTGCGAGTTTTGTTCCTAGTGATTTATTGGAGTATGGGCCAAACCAATCTCCTTTTTTAGATTTTGGATTCCAAAGTCGTGTAGAAGGACTTGTTCAATTGGAAAGAGAAAACGGAAATCAATTTCTCTTTTGGAAACCGGCAGGAAAAACCATCCTAACCTTAGGGACAGAGCCTTCAGTTTGTAATGGGGATTTGTTTTACCAATTACCGGATGATTTTTTTACGAGTACCCTTTCATCATTACGGTATTTGGGGAACCAAAATGGTACCCCAACATTTTTTTCTTGGAATCCAAAGTTTGCGAAAGAGAAAACTTTAGGGGGAACTAGGTCCCTCCATCCAGAACCAAATCCAATCGTATTTTCTAATTCTCTCGTTACATCGACTCTTTGTTCTGGGGATTGGCGTAGCCCCGGTTTGGCCAAAGAACGTAGTTTAGAAATTGAAAGATTCAACTCTCCAGGGTTATACCTAACGAACATTCCTTTAAGTAACCAAACGAATGTTTTGTTAGGAAACGGGAACGCGAAAATTCCAATTTCCTATACTTCACTTGGGAACAATCATTATCAGCTGGATTTAAGTGTTTTCTCTACCTTTTCTTCAGAAGAACAAGTTTATTCTTTCTGGTCTGATCCATCCTTACTCAAACCAAAAAGTTTTTTGGAACAAAAGGGTCCCATTCAAATTGAGGCAATTTTTCCTAACCCAAAAGAATCACAAAACGAATGGATCTATGTTTGCAACCGATCGGAGGCGTCAGAAGATTTAAGTTTGTATTTGATTGAAGATGAAGTAAGTGTGGATGAACTTATTTCTTACCAATCTCGTTTTCCAAATTCCTCTCCATTGGGAAAAAATGGACAAAGATTCCAGACAAATCGTACGATTCTTGATCCGAGTGTTTGTGCCTGGATTGTTGATCCTGACGGCAAAGATTGGTTTTTACCCATTTTTCATTCCGAATCAGATTTACTCCTCACAGTTAGAACTACACAAACCATTGGAAATGGAATTTCTTCAGGAGAATCCATCCAGTTACGAAAAAAACAAGGACAGAATTCCATCCTAATTTCTTCTTTTGGGCAAAAAGAAAGTTATTCATCATTTCACCTTTTAGTCAACACCGGAGAATTTCTTTGGCTCAAATCTGGTGTTCAAGGAATGTCTCCTCTTGATTATGAAACTTTTCGTGAGGAATTTTGAACTCGTTTCAAAAGTATTTTCTATTCAGCTTCTTATTGTTATGTAAGATGAGCTCCATCCATGCTGTAGGAGTCGAAGTTGGAATTTTAGGATATGAATTGTTTTTTAAAGAAAAAACCCAAACAAACCAATTTCAATCTCCTGTTTGGGATTTACAAATCCATCAAATGGGAAAAGAATTTCAAAATTCGTCTTATTTGAATAGAATTTCCGGCGAATCGATGTTTGTTGGCTTGAAAGACAAAAATAAAAAAGAAAATGTTGTCTGGGATTTAAATATTCAATTAACATCAGGAAAAGAAACAGGCCTTCGGCCTTTTTACTTAGGAAAAAATCATTATATCGCTTACGAAACATCCAAGTTTCTTTTTGGTGTTGGCCGTCGCGAACATTTATTCCGTCCCAAAAGTTTTGGATCAAGTTATGATGGTGGGGATGGGATCTTTTTGGAATTTCATCCACAGCAAAATCTTACCCTTCAGTTTTTTCTTTGGGACCATTATTCTGGGGTCCTATTACTTGAGAAAGACCGGTTCCTGTCTCTATTACAAATTTCTTCGGAAGATTTGAATTCCTATAGTGAACTTCGTAACTATGACCAGAGAACAATTGTGAACCATCACAGGAGGCACTCGTTTGGTCTTATTTACGGAGAGTATCTTTCCCTTCGTTTGGGCATTCAGTATGTGGAACTGGGAAGTTGGGGAAAACATGTTAAAGATCATACAAAGGAAACAAAAGCATCCGGGGCCGATGGGGATTCTCTCCTCAATGGAAATGTTGGTTTTCGATTTGATGCAGAGATTTGGGAGGTCCAATTTGATTTTTTATGGGCAAAGGGAAACGACAGAACCAATTCAAAAGTAGCCGCCCAATCAAGTTCGATTCCGATTGCAGGAGAAGCAATCCAGTTGGGATCAGAATTTCGTTTTGGAAGTTTTTTAATCCGCAGTTCGCATTTTATTTCTGATCGAGAAGAGAGGAATCAAAAGAACCAAATCATCCGCGACGGTTATGTATCGACTGGTTCCCATCCAACGCAAACACCTTATCTTTCACAAATTTTTCGTATTTTTCCATCTGCAGCCTTAACAGAAAGGGGATATGAAAAAAACTACGCACTTAAGGAAGGTCGGTCCTTCGGATATCTAAGTGAACTTGTTTTGCAATTCACCTATCATCAGTTTGTTCTAAAAATCATCGGATCTTATTTTTTACCTTACCAAGTCACAAGACCAAGTGATGGAAGAATCAGTTTTCAAAAAAGAGACTTTGAAGTATTTTATATCGGAGAAGGTTTACTCGAGTTTTCTGTAAAAGAAGATTCTTCTTTTGAATTGGGAATTGGTGTATCTCAATTGTTTGTTCCAGATTCCTTGGCCCTCAAATCAAATTTTGGTTATGTTTTTGGGAGGTTGGAAATATGAAACAAATCTGTATTGTCACTTTGATATTCTCTTTTGGATTATTGCTCTTTTGCCAGAAACCAAAAGAGAAGATTGATTTAACTTCTCTTTTGGATGGTAACCTTCCTGTAACAGAATTATATTTTTCGTATCCAGGTCGCGATGTTACGGATGAAAAAAAAAGAATTGTAAAAGATGTTTTAATTGCCGAGATCAGAAAGGCAAAAGTTTCCATTCGAGCGTATCTATATTCCATCGATGATTACGAAATTCTGACAGAACTTTATTTGAAACAAAGGGCTGGTGTTCGTATCGAATTGTTTGGTGATAAAGAAGAAGATTATTCCGAATTGGAATCACTTGGACTGGGAATCCAAAGATGGTCAGGCTCGGGGATTCACCACACCAAAATTTGGATCTTTGACCAAAACCGATTTTTTTCAGGAACTGGGAACTTCACAACTCATGGCCTTGCCACAGACAATAATGTTTTTTGGACGCAGAACATTTCTCAAAAAGAATGGGAGGAGATCACAACAACGTTAGATGGAAAAAATCCAAATGGATCTTTTCAAATTGGGCCTCTCGTTTATTGGACTTCACCGGAAGCCGGCCTTGAAATTCAGCAAGAGTTACTTGAAGCAGTGGATTCGGCGAAACATTCTATCAAATATTTGATTTATTCTCATTATGATCCTTTACTTAGTTTGAAACTTCTTGAGGCAAACAAACGAGGAGTTCGGATTGAAGCTGTTTATAACGCACCTATGTCCACAAATCCAGAAGGCATTTACTTAAGTCAAAATTTAGAGTATCCTTCTCAAATTTGGGAAGATGGAAATCTTGATTTTGTTTTTAAAAATGATCGTTATCTGGGAGGTTTGTTGCACCACAAAACAATGATCATTGATGACCAAATTGTTTATACAGGTTCTTATAATTATTCTGTTTCAGCGAGAGATAAAAATAAGGAAAAATTTCTAAGGTTTGACCACCCTTTGATCGCAAAGGAATTTCTAATGGAATGGAAGCGGATTATATGGATGGCAAATCCCATTTCCTCTAGTTTCGCTGGTGGAACAAATTTAAGTAACAACGGAGAAATTCGGATGTTTTCAATTTATCAATTTCAAAATTCTCTTTTTCAAACCAATCTTCTATTCAATGCAGATGGAATCTTTGATTCTAATTCCAATGCACTTTCAAGTGCATACAAACAAACGTTTGGTTTCACTGGAATCAATCGATCCAAAGAAGGAGAGCGGTTCCTTTTTCATTCTAGAATGATAGATCCAATTTGGGAAGAAAGTGAAGGATCAAATTTACAATTGTTATTCCAAAACTATTTTTTAGGCACAAAACTAAATCTCTCCAATGGAGAAAGGATCCATTCTATTTCGCTTTGGGACGGATCCCACCCAAAAGAATTTTATTTGTTGGATGCAAATTCAACTATTTTAGGCCAAACTGATTTTTGGAAGGGTAGAAACTTATGGATTTGGGTGCATACAGAAAAAAGGACTCTTTCTTTTTGTCACACAAAAGAGAAAATGAAACCACCTGAGTGGATGGTATTTCTTAAAAACCGGTTGGATGTAAAAGGAAAACATTCACCATTATGTTCAAATGACTAATCATTCCATTTTATCTTCTATGACTGGGACAAGGATCTTTGCAATTTCATCTTGGAGTTTCATGTAGTTGTTGATTCCCAAATGAGTGATTTGTTTGTTCACATCGTTTAACATCGTTTGTATGAGCAAGATAAGAGTGTGTTTTTTATCTGCTGGAATTTTGGAATCATGGATTAAATCTGACATGGCTTGTCCAGTATTCACCGGAAAAGAGATTTTCCAAGCACTTTTAGACCCAGTTTTTCAGTTCTAATTCTTTCAACTTAGGAGAAAAACGGAAGGTAAAAAATACGATGAGAATGGTCATTGTGGCACCAAAGACCACTGATCCAACAGGGCCTAGGATTTTTGCGGAAACCCCTGATTCAAAGGCACCAATCTCGTTGGAAGAACCAATAAACACTTTGTTAATTGCACTCACTCTTCCTCGCATTTCTTCCGGTGTCATGGTTTGCATAATGGTAGAACGAACAACAACAGACACACTATCAAAGACTCCGGATAAAAATAAGGCAAATAGTGAAAGTAAAAAGGAATGAGAAAGACCAAACACTAACATACAAACACCAAAGCCAAATACGCAGAAAAGTAAAACTCGCCCTGATTTTTCTAGTGGTGGTTTGTATGTGAGATAGTAGGCCATCAGCAGTGCTCCAAGTGATGGGGCAGCACGTAAATACCCTAGGCCTTCTGAACCTACAAATAAAATATCTTTTGCATAGACTGGCAAAAGAGCAACGGCTCCACCGAAAAGAACGGCAAACATATCTAAGGCCATAGCACCTAACATCACTTCATTTTTTAAAACAAAACGAAGTCCAACAAGTAGGCTATCTTTCAAAGCTTCCTTTTCTTTTCGTTCGGGAAGGCTTCTTTTGGCGATCCAAAAGAATAATAAAAAGGGAAGTCCAATACAAATTGAATCTAGAGCATAAGCTGCTTGCATTCCAAAAGTACCATACACAATTCCACCGAGAGCCGGGCCAATGACAGCACCTGCTTGAAAAGATGTCCCCATCCAGGCAGCAGAATGTGGGTAATGTTCCCTAGGAACAAGTTGTGTCACAAAACTAAAGATCGCAGGAGAAATAAATCCTCTCGCAATTCCAGAAACCAAAATGACCAAAAAGATTGGATAGGCTTTGTAGGTTTCGAGTAAAAAACCCAAAGGTCCAGTGAATGCAAAAAGTGTTAAGGAACAAACAAGTAAAAAGAATAAACAAACCACAATGATATTGCGCCTGTCTCTGAGATCAGCTAAATGGCCTGCATAAAGGGAGACGATGATGGAGGGAATGGCTTCAAAAAGTCCGACAAGGCCTAGGTCCAGAACACTTCCAGTCAGTTCATATACCTGCCAACCGACAATGGTTGCTTGGATATTGATCGCAAGAACCATAAAGAATCTGGCGATAATAAAAAATCGAAAATCGCGGTGTTTGAAAATGGCCAAAGAAAGGTTTTTCTTCATCTCTTTAGCCAATGATTATAAGTGATTCATTTGGGGCAATCGACAATCTAAATCGTTTGTTTTCCGATTACTCACTACCCAGTTGGAAATTTAAAGTTTTTACTGCCTCTTCATTTCCTACATTGTCAACGGCATAGTAGAAAAGTTGAAAAGAACCTTTGCATACTGATTTTATTTCACTAATGGAAATTTCCGATTGATAAGATTTAAACTCAGTTTGTGTTCCCGACTGACAGGTGTAAGCTGTCAAAATATCCTTGGTTCCGCTGAATCGATCCTTGGATATTAGTTTGACTTTAGTTTCTGGGGAAAGGTATTTGTGGCCTCCTTTCCCGATAGAATTTGGACCTACCCATTCCCATCTGGTTTCAGGAGCAGAAGTATCTTTTACAAAGTCTAAAACTTGCATTGGTTCTTTATTACCAGCATGGTCCAAAGAGAAATATAAAAATTTATAACTCCCTTCTTCTTGGATGGGAACAGAAGTCATTGCTTTGCTAGAATTCCAATGGCCACCGTTGATGCGGTATCGAATTTCAGCCACGCCAGAAGCATCATCCGATGGATTCAAAGTAAGTTGGTCTTTTGTGAGATAACGAACAGAATCATCCTTTTCTTTTACGATGACAAAACTATCTGTCGAAACAACAGAAGAAACTTTTTTGGGTTCTGCCTTCGGTACAAAGGTCTTTTTGGCAACAAACTCTTTGGGAACCGAAAGAGGTGATCCTGGATCTACATTTGTAGAATAAACTTGAGTCCAAAACCCTTTGGCACCATATTCGCCTAATCTTCGAACACGAAAGTATTCAAAGTCATCTTTTGGTGTGACGGTAATTCGGTTTCCTTTGAACTGAATGGACTCTGGAGGTTTTGGGGCAATGGTATCCCCATTTTCGTTTGGTTTCTCTTGCCAAAGTTCTAATTCAAAAGTTGCTTCCGGTTCTGCATCGATGGCAATTCTTAGTTCTCTTTTTGGTTTAGAAACAAGAGAACTAAAGGCAAAAACAATAATGGAAAAGATCAGTAAAAAATTTCGATTCATATTCCTTCTATTCTTCTTTGAGGCGAGGTGCTTCTGGAATTTTATATGGTTGTACGGGAGACTTTCCTTTTTCAACAAAAGTTGCCATCCCTTGTTTTAACTCGACAGTTTTCCCTTGCGCAGCGACGTCAACTACACCTTCAAAACAAGAAATAGTCGAACTTAAACGTTCATCTAATTCCACTCGGAATTCAGTTCCTCGAACTCCCGCAGTGGAAGAGGGGCTTACAATATTGAATTTATGTTCTGTGGTCGGTGGATTGGATTTTGTTACCTTTGCATCCAAACTTCCCTTGAACAAAGCAACTGTCACTGGTCCACCTTTTTTATCTTCACCTTTTACTTCAAAATGGCTGTTCGTCAGTATTCGCACCATACCGACGTTATTGATATGTAGGTCTGTTTTGCCTTTGCCAGATGTTTTGATCTGGTCGTTCGGATGGAGTTCTTGTCCTAACTTTAAGGGAACCCAAGGCCCTTTCCCACCAGTTCCATTCCATTCTACTTGTCCGAGCACAAATTCTGTGACTCCGACAACTGCTTTACGGAGGAAAACAGGAACAACTAAAGTCAAACCCGGTTTGATTAAGTCTGGGTTTGGGATTTTGTTGTGTTTTAAAAGTTCTGGCCATCGTTTCGGATCGGAAAGGTGTCTTTCCGAAATTAAGGAAAGAGTTTCACCTTTTTGGACTGTGATGGTGATGGGTTCTAATGTTTCGGCACCTTCCGCAAAGAGTGAATATTGACCGAATATTATGATAAGTACTAAGATTGATTGTGCGATGGACTTTCTCATATTCGTAGTCTCTCAAACTTATGTTTAAATTTCCAGCGATTTCGAAAATCTTGGGGATTTTTCTAAACACAGTCCCTTCTATTTTTTAGAATTCACTAAAGATTGAATGTGATTCTACGAGGACTCTTTAGTAAAAAACTCTACAATCGTTAAATCATTCTTTAAAATTAAGAAAGTAAAGCCCAAGAGCTGCGGCCATATGTGGATGGTGGATGGTTCCATCAAGTAACAGTTGTTTTACCTCATCTGGTTTTTTTAATACAACTTCTATGTCTTCTCCTTCATCAAATTCAACATCGTGAAGTGGTTCCACATCATAGGCAACATAGGAATAAGACCAATTGGTAAACATTGCTGGATTACCGGAAAACTTAGAGAGCAATTTGTATTTTGATCTGTCTGTGGCATAACCGGTTTCTTCTCTGAGTTCTCGAATGGCGGATTCCAGTTCGGAGCCGGGTCCATCTTCGTCTACAATTCCACCGGGGATTTCCAAACTATCCTCACCAATTCCATGTCGGTATTGTTTGATGAGAAGAATCTCTCCCGTTTTTGTCACTGGTACAACATTGACCCAGTTTTTAGATTTTAGAACATAATAGGTTTTTTCTTCCGTTGAGCGGGGAAGTTGGATATCAAAACTAGCAAGAGTATAAATGGGAGTGGGGTAGAGTTCTTTCCAGTTTTTTCGTTCTTTCACTTTGGTTTCCTGCTGACAAAGGAAATCGGTTTCCGTGGATTGTATAGAGATTTTCCATCTTTTTTGTCGTACTCAAAATCTTCCTCTTGCGGATTCCGGGATAAGGAAAACTATCTCCATATGAAATTATATGGAAGCATCACATCTCCTTATGTAAGAAGGATTCGTTTTCTTTGTTTGGAATTAGGTATTCCTTTTTCTCTAACCGATACCATGACGGAAGCCGGCCAAAAAGAATTACGTGAAAAAACTCCTCTTTGGAAAATTCCTTATGCTGAAATTGATGATTTGAAAATTTGGGACAGCCATACCATCACCGATTATATTTTTGAGACAAAAGGCAATGGGAACTTTCGCCCCCAAAAAGGACCCCACCATTACAGAGAAGCAAATTTGCTGACTGCCATAGACCAAGCTCTCGACAATGGAATTTTACTGTTTTATTTGAATAAAGAAGGGATCAAACCAGATGCCGCTCCTTATCTGACAAAAAATGCACTTCGGATCAGTTCTATTTTGGATTATATCAAACGTGAGTTAAACGGTCATTTTTTCTTTACGGATGGGAAAATTGGACTCTCGGAAATTGCCCTTTACTCAGCCCTTGATTGGATTCGGTTTCGTTCTGTTCTACCAATCGATGAAGATCCAGTTTTTGCCGGTTTTTTAAACTTCCACGGCCAGAACAAATCTTGGAAGGAAACAGCCCCTAAGTAATAAAGAACAGCCGTTTTTCACTCGACCAGATGGGATTTCCTTGGATTATGTCCCTTACCGGTCCCCTTATGAAATTGAATGCGGCGCAAATGGAAGCAGTCTCCACCATCCAAGGTCCCCTTTTGGTCTTTGCTGGTGCAGGATCTGGAAAAACCAGGGTCATCACCAACCGGATTGCTCATATGGTGGAAGGGGTAAAAATCCCTGCGAGTAAAATTGTTGCTCTTTCTTTTACGAATAAAAGTGCCAAAGAGATGGCCGAACGCCTCAGGAAAATGGTTCCCAGGGAAAAACTGAAAGGAATCACTCTTTCCACCTTTCATTCGTTAGGTTTAAAGATATTAAAAGAACATATCACAAAACTTGGATACAACGAAACCTTTTTGTTATTCAATGGAACTGACCAAGAAGCATTTATATCTGATCTATTAAAGTCCAAACGTTTAGATCCTAAAAAAGTTCCTCCGAAAGAAATCCTACGCCGTATTTCTTATGCGAAAAATACACAGGTCCATCCGAGAGACAATGGGCTTACTGAAGAATTTGATCTTGTCGCAGCGGAACTTTTTTCCATGTATGAAGAGGGCTTAAAGGAAAAAAATGCAATCGACTTTGATGACTTGATTTTACTTCCCAAACGTCTGTTAGCTGAGTTTCCTGAAATTGCTGCCTATTACCAAAGAAAACACGAATATTATTTGGTGGATGAATTCCAAGATACAAACCAACTCCAATATGAGTTTTTATCACTTTTCCGCGGGAAAAGTGATAACCTTTGTGTTGTGGGGGATGACGACCAAAGTATATATGCCTTTCGTGGTTCCAATGTCCAACTCATCCTCAATTTTGAGAGGGAATTCCCTCATGCAAAAGTAGTAAGATTACTGGAGAACTATCGTTCGACATCCCTCATCATACAAGCGGCAAACTCTCTCATCCAAAACAACAAAGGCCGTAAGGAAAAAACTCTCTATAGTCGTATCCCTTCTGCGGAACGAGTGGAATATTATGAAACCGCTGATGAAAGAGAAGAAGCCATTTTTGTGGCTGGTAGGATCCAGACTTTACTCATCAAAAATGAATTTAAGGGAAAAGAAGTTGCCATCCTCTTTCGCACCAATTTCCAATCTCGTCCCTTTGAAGAAGAACTTCGTAACCGGAGTATTCCGTACAAGGTAGTGGGCGGTTATAATTTCTTTGATCGAAAAGAAATTCGGGACTGTATCTCTTACTTACGTTATGTGGCAAACCCTAAGGATGATTATTCATTACTTCGAATCATCAACTACCCGAAACGTGGAATAGGCCCCGGCACCATGCAAAAACTGCAAGAGGAAGCCTTCACCCACAAACTCTCTTTGTATGAAATCTTTCATAAAATGATTGAGAGTCCCGACTATTTGCCCGAAATAAAAGCTAAGGTAAGACAAGAAATCTACCAGTTTGTAGAACTTGTGGATGCTTTTAAAAAGAAATTTGCAATGTCGCCGAAACTGGCTCCGGTTCTTCGGGAAATGATCACCCAAATCGGTTTTGAGCGGGAAATCTCCATGGAAGAAACCGAAGAGAAAGTGGTCAAAGCTCGAATTTACAATTTGAGTGAACTTGTGAACATGTTGTCCTTTTTTGAAGAGGAAGAGGGCCGTGAAGGAAAGGCCACCATTTTCGACTTTTTACAGAGGCTTGTCCTCCTGATGGAAGATGAACCCAAAGAGGACGAGGAAGACCGCCGGGTCCAGCTCCTCACCATGCACCAATCCAAAGGATTGGAATACGATTTAGTTTTTTTAGTGGGCCTGGAAGAGGGAATTTTACCGAACTCACGTGTTATAGAAGAAGAAGGGGAAGTGGTCGATGAAGAAAGACGCCTTCTCTACGTGGGTATGACTCGCCCAAGGCGAAAATTGTACTTGACTTCGGCTCGTACAAGACGCAAATTTGGGGAGCAAATCGAGAGTGCCCCCTCTCGGTTTTTAAATGAGCTGTCTCAGGACGCTGTTCTTTTTTTCCCGATGGAAACAAAGGATAGAGACACAGAAACTAAGAATTTCTTAGAGGAATTAGACAAACTAAAGGTAGGCTAATGAAATCGATTCTCCCACTAACCCTCATTTTGGCGTTGGTTGTGGCATTTGAAAATTGTGCATCAAATCAAGGAAACCAAAAACTAGGAGTTTCCAAAATCAATACAGGGTCCCATTTGGCCCAAATCGAATCCATCGATGCTGATCTCAAATCCTCTACTTTATCTGACGAATCCCGAGACAAACTAGTGATCCGAAAAGGAAAACTTCTACTCGATCTTGGAAAATATGATGAAACAATTTCGACACTCAACCAAGTGAACCAGGCAAAGTCCAACCCTGTCCAACTTTCTGAGTGGAATCTCACAATGGGCAAAGCTTACGTGGGAAAAAATGAATATTCGAAAGCCATTCAATTCCTAAACCAATCCGAAAGATTGGATAAAAACACGAACCTTATGGAACGTAAAAAACTCGTAGTGCAATCACTTGTGGCAGAAAGGGAATACTATCCTGCTCTTGCGACACTTACGAAAACTTACACCAAAGGGAATCAGAAAAAAGACGAATTCTATTATGAAACTGCTGCAAAGACATATTTAAAAATGGGCTTTGAGTATAAGAACACAGGTTTTTACCAAAAAGGTTTGCAAGTTGCCAATTTAGGATTGGAAGAATTTCCGAACAACGAAACTCTGAAGTCCATTCAGAAGGAATGTTTGGAAGTATTGCAGCCGGAGGGCAAACTCTAAGTTCTTTTGGAACGAATCTTTTCTTTACAACGCCTAATTCTTTTTAGGCAATCATTTATTTACCTACTGAATAGAATCCGTGAAAACAAACGGGTTCTATTTTCGTTTTTAGCACTTGGGTTTATCTTTTTTTGTTTTATCCTCTGTTATTACGGTCTTGAGTTTTATCTCCGCAATTACCGCATCCCTTTAGTACAACTTAGGAAAGTGGTATCTTATACCATTAACAAAGAACTCGGCAAAGCGGTTGACATTGGGGTTCTTGACTTTTCCTTAAGAGAGGGTCTTATCATCGAAGACCTTGTGGTTTCGAATGAAGAAGACTTTTCCTTTAACGACCATATGTTGAAGGTAAAAAAAGTAACCTTTCGACTTTCCAGTTATTTCAAAGAATCTCCCACTGTCGAACAAATCGATTTTTATAGCCCTCATTTGGTATTAAATGAAAATGCCAGTTTACGAAATCAACTCATCGAATATGCACAAAAGAGCAAACTAAAGGACATTCGGTTTCATGATGCGAGGCTTACTGTCAAACAGAATGATTCTACTTTGGTCGACTGGAAAGAAGGTTGGGATATTGTTTTAAAACGAAAAAACAAACGATTGTACCTTTCATATAACAACGGTTGGTTTTGGATTCCGAACTCCACTCGAATCAAAGGAGAAGGGGAATTTAGTGAAGCCGGTTTGGATGAGTTTCAGTTTGAATTTAAATGGAAAAACTATCCATCGGAGGAAGCCATCATCCTTACCAATTACCTTTTTGGATCCAGCGTTCATTCAGCAGTACTTTCTGGTGAAGGAAAGGTGAGTCGTGACCCTGTTTCTGGATTTGTGGCAAAGGGAGATGTTGAGTTTGAAAATTCGTTTATTCCTCTTCCTTTTTTTGAAAATTATATTTTGGATGGGTTTCGATTTCGTGAGTTGTTTTTATTTACTCCGAACAAAGAAGAAAGGGAATTTTTGGGAACTGATTTTCGTATCAAAACTTCAATCAAATCAGAAACCGTAAAGGAAACAGTTCTCGACAGACATTTCGAATTTCAAATTGAATCTCTGGAAGACATTGCAGAAAGGATATCTGACCTTTCAGGCAACTTCACACTTCCTTTATCAGGAACTTTAAAAGGTAATATTGACCTAACAGAAACAGGTGATAAAAACAAATGGTTTTTACTACGAGGGGAAGTTACTGGTTCAGATCTCCAGTGGGACTCTAAACTACTGCAGTTAGAAAAAGGAAATTTGTCCTTAAAACTAACCGAAGGCAACGAGTGGACTTTCAATTTTGATTCTTTATTTTTTGGAAAACCAACCCACCTTTCTGGCGGAGGGAATTCCACTTGGGGTAGGTCAAAAAAAACGGACGGAACCTATTATTACCCATTACAATCCAAAACAAAACTGAATTTCCAAACACCGGATTTAACTGCCAATGATTGGAAACCATTGTATGAAGACTGGAAACAGGAAACCTTAGAAGAAATCAGGGAAAGACAAGAAAAACTAATTCCAGAAGAATACTTTTACCAAACAAAGATTTATAAATACTTTTTGGAAATGATGAATTTGGATCTCTCCATTCAAATTGCTAATTATATTCCATATAGTGGATCCCAATCCTTAGGAGAAGCCAAAGGGAATTTTCTTGTGAAAGATGGTCGAATGAATCTTGTTTTGAATTTGGGTAATTCAAATTCTAAATTATCTGCTGTATCATATTTTGCGAGTAAAACACCTAACTTTGGTTTGAGTTTGGTGTTAAGTGAATATCCCTGGTCAGACCCTTGGATGAATTTCTGTGGAGCGGAATTAAAACCAACTCATGTTAGTTTAGATTATAGTTTTAATAGTATTGGAAGTGATTATTATAGCCTTCATAAAGATGCACGAACTTCATATTCACTCAAATTATTTGGAGTTGATTTTAAGCAGGCAGATTTGGTTCCTAAGCTAGAAATGGATCTTAGTCCTTTCAAAAAACCCTTTAGAATTGAATTTGATTTGAGCCGTTATTCGGATATGGACTATATTTCTAATTTAGTAGTTTTCAGTGATACCTTAGATTTGAAAGGTTATGGGAACAACAAAAATGGAAACTATGCCTTCACTGCTTATGGCGCGGTGGGAGTATCGCGAGGGACTTTCAGTTTTACAGAAGAGGAAAATAAATGCGTCATCAAATAGTTACCTTTGGATTCATTTTTCTTTTCTTAATTTGTTTTCAATGCAAAGACAAAAAAAATCCAGCAGACATTGCTCCCGAAATTTCCAAATTGCCCGCATTTGGTGGAGAATGGGTTCTTGAGTGGGAAAATAGAACCCATTTATTGAATATTTTACCGGAAGAAAATAAGGTCCTTTGGAATGGGGTAGAGGACTTGCGTTTAGAATTGGATTCAGTCGGAATCCGATTAGCAGCAAGCGACGAAGAATCCATTAAAGGATATTTTTTATATGCGGATCTAAAACCCAAGTCTTGGATTGGGACTTGGGAAAATCGAGTGGTTCGTTTAATTCGAAAGACCGCGAAGGAGTGATTGGATTTCCTTTGCTGCCTTTTTGGAAGCATTGGTGGTTCCTAGTTCTCTTTCTTTTGCATCCCGAAGAATCCCTTTGATTTTATTTCTGAGTTTTGTATTGGAAAGAATTTTCCAAGCCTCCTCAAAAATATACTTTGGCTGGCATTCGTTTTGGGTAATCTCCCGGCAAACTTCCTCACCCGAAAGGATATTCGCAAGGCCAATGAACTTGGATCTCATGAGAAGGGACCCTAAAAGATAAGTAAACAAACTCACCTTATAAAGAATGACCATCGGTGTTTCAAAATAAAGTCCTTCTAATGTGGCCGTTCCAGACGCAATGAGAAGAAGGTCACTAGTTTCCATTACCCGTAAAGAGGCATTCCACAAATAATGAATTTGGATGTCAGGATGGATTTGTTTTAACGACTCAATTTTTTCTAAAATAAAGGATTCTTCTTTCGCATTGATGTTGGGCAGAAGGAATACCACTTTCTTTTTTTCCAATTTGCAATGTTCGTGGAGGAGGGCAGCTGTTCCGAGAATGGGGTCGATCAACCTTCTAATTTCACCTTTTCTGGAGCCAGGTAAGAGACCTACTGTATACCCATGGTGGGAATCGGGAAGTTTCTCTGTGATCACCGGTTCTTTTTTTAATTTTTCAGGAATTCGTTTGGTGATGGGGTGACCCACAAACTTGGCATTCACTCCGTATTCCGTATAAATCTCTTCTTCAAATCGAAAGAGGGTGAGCATCAGTGCAATCTGTTCTTTGATAAAATAGATACGGTTGAACTTCCATGCCCAAATTTGAGGTGATACATAGAAAACAGTTGGGATTCCTCTCTGTTTTAATTCTTTCGCCAAACGTAAGTTAAATCCTGGGTAATCAATTAAAATAGCAAGTTTGGTTGGCCTAAGATTGGTTTCTTCTAAAACACGATAAAATATTTTTTTCAAAAAACTGTATTTTTTTAAGGCTTCGGAAAATCCGATCACACTAAGGTGTTCTAATTCTTCCATGGAATCTAGGCCTTGGTGGATCATTCCTTCTCCGCCAATTCCATAGAACTTGTATTCTGGTTCTAGAATGGACAATTCTTGTAATAGGTCAGCTCCGAGTAAATCGCCAGAATGTTCCCCGGCAATGACTAAGATGTTTTTGTCTGATTGGATACTATGGGACTTTTTTTTGTTTACCATTGAGAACCTTACTACCGTTTTTTCCTATCACACAAAAGTTTAATTTATGTTTGGTGGCAAATTCAATTGCATCTTTTGGATCCACAACTAAGGTTTCTCCTTCGCGAATGCATAGTGTTTTACAACCACTTTCGAGCATCATTTGAAAGGTATGGATTCCAATGGTGGGTAAGTCGAAACGGTCATCTTGTTTGGCTTTGGGGCTTTTGCAAACGACAGCATCTCCTTTCTTTTTGGTATACAAACCACCTCGTTTGATGGTTTCATCAGTCCCTTCCACAGCTTCCACTGCGATCACCGATTCATCGCAAACCACAACCATTTGCCCAATGTCTAAATCTGCCATTTTTTCGGCGTAAAACATCCCAAAGTCGATGTCTTTTAGTTCTTGGGATCCAAACTTTTTAGGAGTGTATCTTCCTTCCGGAAGGAGTAATGATTTTAGGTAGATCTTTTGAGAGATCACTTTGACTCCCATGGCCTCAAACTCATCGGCAATGGCTAAAAAGATGGGATAGTCATTTCGGTTGATGGTTTTTGCTAGGATGGCAAGGGCCTTTAGATCGAATTTTAACTTTTGAAAGAGTAGGTCTTTTCGCACCTTACCGAGCATTAAAATTCTTGTGATCTTTTCCTTTTGAATGGTTTTGAGAATTTTGCCTACTTGGGTGATATGGACTGGGATTGTACGTGCACTGTGTTCTCTCGGCGAAAAATCAGACTCAATGAGCCCAAGAAACAGGGGGTCTTCCCCTGCGGCCAAAGCCTCGGTCATTCCAATATGGGGGAGTTCCCCACCACCAGCAATAATGGCTAATCGGCCTTTCTGTGCCAAAGAGAGAACCTTAAGTAGTTCCTGAACCGGTATTACCGGAAGAAGGAGTGGAATTGTCTTTTTTATAATCTGTTACGTAAAATCCAGAACCTTTGAAGATGATTCCGGCACTTGCAGAAATGCGTCTTTCTACCGATCCTTTTTTTCCACAGAGACATTCTGTGAGAGCATCATCTTTCATTGATTGGACATGTTCAAAGTCCTTTCCGCATGTATTACAATGGTAATCGTAGGTAGCCATAATCTCCTCCTCTAATGGATTCCTGTTCTGATTTCAAAAAGTAACACTTGTTCTCGGTTTGGTTCTTTTGCCAATGGAAGGCAAATTTCCCAAGAGTATCGACCGGACGCAAGAACCGTCGCGTCTAGAGGGAGGGAGCGAATGGACTGGATGAGTCCCGTGTTCCGCCTCCATAGGCTTGCGTTCCATTTGTCCCCTTCATGAGATCCAATGTGTAAGGACAGGTTTTCTCTTCTTTTTTCTCCGTCGAGGACATATCGATTTTTATTTACCCAAATTGATTCTTGGTCTAGCGAAATGGAATAAGCAAGGTGTTCTTTGTTGTCATAGTTTAAGTGGAGTTCTAAAAAAGGTATGGGAACTTCGGAGTCTGTGGGCTGAAACGAAAACTCAAAGTAGTTCTTATCGCCCGAAAGTTTTTTACAAATCCTCTGCCAATTTTTGGAACCTTTTGTGAGTCCATAGATTGGAAATCCGGTTTCTCCGGAAATGCGCACAGAGTCTCTAGGGATGTAATTCCCAAAAAAAGTAGCTGGAATTTGGTTTCCATTCCATCCTTCAAAGTCGATTCGAATTTCGTTTTCAACCGACTTAAAACGTTTTTCAAATTCAGCCACAAGTTCTGCACTCGGCGGAATTTCGGTAAGAAATCCGGAAAAGATCCAAGCCGATTTTTGAAGCATTGGAAAGTAACATCGTTTCCAATGTCCGGCTGTTCCGGCGATGGATTCTGTTGCTGGATCTTCCTCTAAACAAAAAGTAAGTTCTGGTTCACTTACCTTTCCCTGTTCTGAATTTTCTCGGCCAGGACCACTTCGGAGGTTTACGTTTTTCCCTCGTATTGTCGCTGTTTGGTGGAAAAGGTTCGTGTTTGAAGTATTTGCTAGAAAATGGAGTGTCTGTAATAAAAATCCAGACTCAATTTCTCCAATGGGTTCAAAAGGAAAACTGAGGAGGTTTGCGAGTGAACGACTATAACTTTCCTCCATACCACGGGGATCTTCAAGAATGAGTTGGAGGAGAAGTTGAGAGACTTCTTGTTTGGGGATTGGTTTGGAGATAGTGCCAATCTTTGTTAAGAGTGCTCGTTTGTATCCGTCTCCATGTTTTTTTAAATGAGAGAGATAGGGATCTTCAAGATGGTAGTAGGTTCCACGAGTGGTTTCCCATTCGACAAGTTTTGTGCCCTTTCTTGATTGAAACCGAGAAAGAAGGTCTTTCGAAGGTTCTTTTCCGTTTAATTTCTTTTCCAATTGAGAAATGGTTTGGGAAAGAATGGTCAGTTCTAATTCGTTTGTTGGAATCTCTGTTTCAGAATATAGGCCAAGGACTTTTAGATAGGCTTCCGACTGATAAAGATCATAGGCCTTGTCTTCTCTCTCTCGAAAGTCAACGAAGGCATAAGTTACAAGGATGAGAAAGAGGAAAACTAGTCCGAGAACAAGAAATACACGGGAGCGTATCAAAAGGATCCTCCCGTTTGGTGGTTATAGATTTTCAGGTAGGAGTTTGGATCTGTCCACTCCGTATTCTTCAAATAAAGCATTCTTTGCAACATAGTATCTGTGTAAATTGATGTTGTAGTCTACTTTTGCTCGAACTAGTGACAATTGGTCTTGGACCAAAGTATCTAAGGCATTTTTGACAGCAAGTGCATTGAATCTTCCTTGTTGGAAAGAACGTAAAACGCCGTTGTAGTATTTTTTAGATTCTTCTTCTGTCCGTTTTGCATTTTCCATCACTTGGAATGATGCTTTAAGGATATCGATTCTTGTTTTGACGTCGTCAGAAACCGCTTTGGTAAGGTCTGCTTCTTCCAATGAAACTTGGCGTTTTTGAATTTCTGCATCACGAATTCCAGCTTTCACCCCTTTGTCCATGATCGGATAAGAAAGATCGAGCGAACCTTGCATCACTGGGTATTGGTAAGAAAATACACCCGATCCTTTATCAGAATAATTGTTCTGAGGACTGATTGTATTTTGTGCTTGGTATCCATAAGTTCCCGCAGCTTTTAAAGAAGGAAGTGCTTCATTTTTGGCAGTTCTCATAGAAAGTTCAGCATTTTCTTTTTTACGGATAATGGCTTTAAAATCAGCTCTATGTTTGTATGCGTATTCGATGTCAGCTTGGTAATCCAGTTTAGAAGGAAGAGTTTCTGAAAGCGGAGTTGTTTTTTGGAAGATAGTGTCTTCAGGAAGGTTTAAGGAACGAATCAGTTTTCGCCTTGCTTCTTCTTTTTCAGCCGCTGCCTGTGCCATCTGTCCTTCCACTTGAGAGAGGAGGGCATTCCATTGGTTGACTTCAAAACTTTCAGAAAGTCCAAGGCCTTGTTTTCGAATGGTTAGGTCTCTTACGTTCTTAGTATTTTTTAATAGTTGTTCGAAGGTTTGGTATCCAGAATCCTTAACAGAAAAATTCCAATAGTCCACAAGGGTTGCGACCACTTTGCTTGCAACTTGGTCTTCCATTTGCTCGCGCATGATCTCTGTTTGGTTTTCGAGGATTTTTTCCATGTTCCTTTCATTGGCACCAAAAGCATTTTTTAACAAATCTTGCGCAATGGTCACAGAAAGGGTATCAGTATATAAAGGTGGAAGTCCTAAGGCACTAAATCCCGCAGGAGTTTTATTTGGATCTTCAAAAGCGTTTGAGTCAAATCGTTGGGACTTTGCTTCCAGTTTGAAGTAAGTTCCCGTTGTAAAAAGTTTTTCTAACCCAGCACTATAAGTGGTGGTTTGGGTTTTAGTTCCCGTAAAAATATTGTTTTGGTTGAAAGGGAATTTTTTCTGATCCAATTCAGCCTTGGAAAGGGCACGCCAAGAATACTTTGATTCAAACTTCATCAAGTTCGAATCGGCCTTGGCCAATTCCAAACGGGCCTGCATGACCTCGCGGTTGTTTTCAATGGCATACTTGACTGCGTCTTGTAAGCTAAGTGTAAATCCCTTATCTCCAGATTCCGCAGCCAATAGGCTTACGGAAACGAGGAGAATCAATGTACTTGAAACCCATGAACGTTGTTCCATACTCTTAATTCAGACTCCTCATTCCCCTTGAATAGCTGTTTTTTTTTATGCCGATGCCCTTATTTTTTAAGGGCAGCCTTCATTTTATCACCAACTTCACCAATATGAGCACAGATGCTGACACCAGCGTCTTTCATTGCTGCAATTTTTGAAGTGGCAGTTCCCATTCCACCAGAAATGATCGCACCGGCATGGCCCATACGTTTTCCTGGAGGAGCTGTTTGGCCTGCGATAAAACCAACCACTGGTTTTTTGACATGAGCTTTGATGTAAGCAGCAGCTTCTTCTTCCGAAGTTCCACCGATCTCACCAATCATCACAATGCCTTCAGTATCTGGATCTTCATTCAAAAGACGAACTGCTTCTACGTGGTTCATCCCTGGAACTGGGTCTCCCCCGATTCCGATACAAGTAGATTGGCCAAGGCCTGCTGCTGTGAGGGAAGCAACGGATTCATAAGTCAAAGTTCCAGAACGAGAAACGATTCCAATATTTCCTGGAGTGTGGATAAAACCTGGCATAATTCCCATTTTTACACTGTAACGAGGGTTAATGACGCCCGGGCAGTTTGGTCCTACTAGTTTTGTTTTAGAATTCCTGAGCACACTGTATACTTTGAGCATATCGTGAGTCGGGATTCCTTCTGTGATACAAACCACAAGTGGGATTTCAGCAAAAATACCTTCTAAAATTGCATCCGCAGCAAATGGAGGCGGAACAAAGATTACGGCAGCGTTTGCACCGTCTTCTTTCATTGCATCTTTAATGGTGTTACGAACTGGAGCCGTTTTTCCAAACTCAGAAGTCCAGATTTGGCCACCTTTGCCTGGAGTTACTCCCGCAACTACCTTTGTACCATATTCCAACATTTGAGTCGCATGAAAGGATCCTTCCTTACCGGTGATCCCTTGGACGACTACTCTTGTATTTTCATCAACTAATACAGCCATGTTTATTCGTTCCTATTTTTTGATTAGGGAGACAATTTTGTCTGCCGCGTCACGGAGTCCTTCCACTCCCACAATGTTCATACCGGATTCGTTTAGGATTTTTTTCCCTTCTTCTGCATTGGTTCCTTTTAATCGAACCACTACAGGAACAGTCACGTTTACCTTTTTTGTTGCTTCGATAATACCAACAGCAACACGGTCACAACGAACGATCCCACCAAACACGTTTACAAAAATACCTTTTACGTTTGGATCAGAAAGGATGAGTCGAAAGCCGTTTTCCACGGTAGTAGGGTTTGCCCCACCTCCAACATCCAAAAAGTTTGCAGGCTCTGCACCAGCTAACTTAACGATGTCCATCGTTGCCATGGCAAGACCGGCACCGTTTACCATACAACCAATGTTTCCATCTAATTTTACATAGTTGAGGTTGTATTCTTTTGCTTTTACTTCATACGGATCTTCTTCTGTGATATCACGAAGAGCTTCGTTGTCAGCATGGCGATAAAGAGCGTTTTCATCCAAATCCATCTTACAGTCACCTGCAATGATTTCATTTTGTTTTGTAAGGATGAGAGGGTTGATTTCAAGTAGAGCCGCATCTTCTTTGATGTATGCGTTGTATACTGAATTCACAAGAGCTGTAAAAGACTTTTGTGCCTCTGCAGGGATTCCTAAAGCAAAGGCGAGTTCTCGCACTTGTGAACCTTGGATTCCAATACCCGGATCAACTTGGATTTTGATGATTTTTTCTGGGTGAGTTTCAGCTACTTCTTCGATTTCCATTCCACCTTCTGTAGAAGCCATGATGATGGTTTTACGGATGGCACGATCGAGAAGGATCGATAAGTAGTATTCTTTTGCAATTTCAAGACCTTGTTCCAAATAAACTTTGAGAACTTTTTTTCCTTCTGGGCCGGTCTGAGGAGTGATGAGTTGCATTCCGAGAATTTTCTCTGCTGCAGCTTTGGCGTCATCTTTTGTCTTTGCGACTTTGACTCCACCACCTTTTCCTCGTCCACCTGCGTGGATTTGGGCTTTCACCACCACTACGGGTGATTTTTGGACAACTTCGTTATATGCCTTTTCGAAATCACCGACAGTGTCGATGACCTTTCCGAAGGGAACGTTGGCATTGTGTCTACGTAGGATTTCTTTGGCCTGGTATTCGTGGACTTTCATGGATTTCCTTATGTCATTGGTACGTCCGTAGGGTATACTTACGGATCACTAGGGTAAGGCTCGTGTGTTGGGTGAGATTGTCAAGACCGAATGATCGGTTCTATCGATACAAACTTTGGTTTGAGGGAAGTTTTTCAGATGTATAGAGATTCAGCAGGGTCATTTAAAAATGGATGGTTTTGTTTGGATTTTCTGGAATGAACACGGTGAACGTGGAGCCTTCGCCTTCAGTGCTCTCTACCGTAATGGTTCCGCCAAGGACCTCCACTTGGGATTTTGTGATAAAAAGTCCGATTCCCCTAGCGTCTTCGTTTTTGTGAAAGGTTTTAAACATTCCAAAAATTTTATTTCCATGTTTTTCTAAATTGATTCCAAGCCCATTGTCTTCCACACGAAGTAAAACCTGTCCCTCCGCTTTCTTTGCAGAGATTCGAATGAAAGCCCCATCTTTTAATCTAACATACTTAATTGCATTTGATATTAGATTCAAGACGATACTTTCTAAATAAGCAGGAATGATCGTCAGTCTTAAATTCTCTTCAATTTCCACAAATATTTGAATATTTCTAGATTCGATGGAACCTTTGAGTATATTTAAAGTTTTTTGCACTTCCTCTTCAATAATACAAACTTCCATTGGTTTGTTTAACATCTGATTAATGGAAATGATATCATTTAAATGGGTGATGGTTTCGTTCAGTTTTTCTGAAGAAGCGTGCAACATGTTCACGATATTTTTTCTTTCTTCTTCGTTTGGATTTTCTTCGAGTAGTTCGATGAGAGAAGAAAAATTGGAGGAGTGTTGGCGGATATTGTGTGAAACAATATATGCAAAATTCTGTAGGCGACTGTTTTGAATCCCTGTAAAATGAAGCATTCTGTTTGTGTTTTCTAAGGCTTCTACTTCTTCCGTAATATCAAACCGAATGGATAAAAACGATTCGATATTGTCATTCGAATCGTACAACGGGTGGATATACGTTTGTAACCAGAAGAAATTTCCTTGTTTGGATTGGTTTCGAATGATCCCTTCCCAGGGTCGGCCGGATGATATGTCTTTCCACATTTTTTCCCAAAATTCCTTGGGATGGAATTTTGAGTTGAGTTTTTTATGATCGGAACCTAACAGCTCTTTTTCGGAATACCCGGAGATTTGGACAAATTTTTGGTTTGCTCTTTGGATGATACCCTTTGTGTCAGCAATGCTGACAATCGCAGACCGTTCAATGGCATCAAGGATTGCTTTTAATTTCCTGTTTTTTAATCCGATTGTATTTTGTGTGTTTTTTAATTCAGTAATATCAAGAAAACTAGCGGTTGCACCTTCAAGTTTTCCTTCTGCATCATAGATTGGTGTTGCATTGATGTTTAACCATTTGATTTTTTCGCCTTCCGCGATGATCCCATGTTCGCAGTGGTAAACTGTTTTTTGTTGGCTTAAAGCGATGGATAGAGGGAGTTCCTCAGAGGGAAAAGGTGAACCATCTTCTCTGATTTGTTTCCATTCTTTTGAGGCAAAGTATTTGTTTTCTATTTGGTCAATTTCTAATGAAAGAATTTTTGCTGCACTATCATTTGCATAAATGATTTGTCCTTGCAGGTTAACAACGACCACACCGTTGATCATGGTTTTCAAAACATGGCTAAGCTGAGATTCTTTTTCTTGGAATGAAAGACCAGCAAATATTTGTTTTGTGGCATCTTCCAATAGAATATAAAATACTTGGGGAGAGAGTGCTTGTGCGCGGAGTGTGTAAACCTTCCGATTGTTTTTTTTCTCGTGTTTCGGATTCTCTGCATCCAAATAAATTGGTGAGGACTTTTCTTTTTGTAACGATGAGAAAGTTTGAGTCAAAAACTCTTCGTTTCCGAAAGGAAAAAATATCTCCCTTATGGTAAGGGAACTATTTTTATCTACATCTGATTCGAAAAATGACTTCGCAATTGGATTCGCATAAACCAATTTGCTTTCTAAAGAAAATTGGTTTGTGGGAGATTCGAAGAGAAAAACTCCCATTGGTAAACTATCTGCAAAGAGAACAAAAGAAGTAGGATCAGTTTGGTTGATTGGTTCCATCGATTGTTCTGCCGGCTTCTTTTTGAAGACCTTGGAAGATCAGACGAAAAGAAGACGGAAATCCTTGGAAAATCTCCGCCTATAATTTGTTCCAGTAAGGTGAGAGTCTTAGGGAATTGCAGAATTTTCCAATGGAATTGGTAAAGATTAGGTCAAAACGATTGGCTCCATGAGGAGCAAAATAAATTTCGCCATTCGGCCCAAGAGCCCCCCCGCGATAAGATGATCCAATTTTGGGGAAGAGGGTGGTGAAGGTATGGTCTTTGGTATCAATCGAGATAAAGTTTGAATAATTGTCACTTGGAACAGGATAGATTTTTCCGTTTGGTGCAAGCACTGCTCCATTAAACAAATTTGATCCAGTCGCTCCGGGAATATTGGAAACAGTCACAATTTGCCCAGAGTCTGTGTCCAAATAAATGAGCGGGATGTTATTATAGGGAATCATATAAATTCTGCCATTCGGAGTGAGAACTCCAGAAATATAAGCATTACTTCCTGGAAATGCATGTGGATGGGTTGTTACAGAATCATCCTTAATATCTAAAATGTACATTGTGGTCGTAGTAAAAGGAATAAAGTAGATTTTTCCTTGGGGTGTGAGAACGGCCGAGGAAAATCCCCCCGTTGTGGGTGTTGCCACCGATCCAATTGTGCCTGAATTTGTATCATAGTAACGAATGATTGTTTCTGAACTTGGAACAAAGTAGATCTTTCCGTTTGGAGCATACATGGCTCCGTTGTAAGCAGCACTAACCATTGTTTGACTACCAATTGTCGTCTTTTGGTTGTTATTTGTTGTATCTAACGAAAGGAAAGCATTGGAAACATGAGGTGCTAAATAAATTTTTCCGGATGGTCCGAGCGATCCTCCAATAAACTCCACACCACCAGCAGATGGTCCAGCATTCGTATACGTTTTGGAAAGCGGATTGATTGATAAAAACATAGTCGAGTCATAAGGCAGAAAATAAACCTCTCCATTCGGTGCATTGAGTGCACCTTGAAAAGCTGTTAAACCGTTCCCTGTCACAGTAGCTACCGTTTCAGGTCTGTATTGGAATAGGGTTTCTGAGGCAAAGGAACCAAGGGAAAATTGAGTTTCCATCTCGGCCTTGACCTGGGGCCAATTTTCTGCTAAATGAGTTTCTTCATATTCCAATTGGCATGCGGGTAATTTCGGAAACACTCTGTACCCACATTGATTGCTTTTGTCTTTTACGATCAGCCTGTAGAGAATGTTGGGTAGGAAAAAGCTGTCGTCTGCATCGCAAAGGTTGTCTGCCTTTGGTTCGGAGCAAGCGAAAAGAAAGGAAAGGACAAGAAACGGCAGAAAGGAGCGGTTCATAAATTGTTTCTGAGAGCATGGTATTGGAACTCTGTTCAATCATGCAACTAGGAAAGGAAATTTAGGGATTCGGAGGAGTCCGAAGATACTGTAGGAAGGGGCACTCCCTACAGCAAACGTACAAGAAACAATCAATTTGCTCAGCCATCCCTTGGAAAAGGAATGACTGAGACTTTTTTATTAAGGAACTTCCGAGCAGTAGATACCGATTGTACGATTTGATTCCAATACAAAGCTCGTACACGGAAGGTCAGTCGCTGGTGGATTTGAATTCGAGAAATAGACTACAACTCCATCGGAGGTATTATTGAAAGAAAACCCGCCTGGTGTCGTAACCGAAGTATAACCTCGATAAGCACCACATGCCCAACCTGGCAAAAAGTAATCCCAGCCATGGTGTTGGTATGTACCTGAGTTAACTTGCACGGTAGTGTTTGAACCTCGGACATAACCTGCTGGGCATGAAACCGATTCGGTATAACCATTTGCGTTATTGTTGGCGACGTAAATATTGACATCACAAGTTTTTAAGTGGCAAGATATGGTTTCTACGCCTGAACCGCCACATCCAGCGACTGGATCCAAACAGATGCGGGATCTTGTGCGGGTACCTAACCCACATTTTGTGCTACAGCCAGTCCATTCTGTCCATTGGCCCCAACCAGAAGTTCCCGCAATGGTTGTCACTGTGAGTCCTATATTTGCCTGTCCACGGTTACCCACTTCATCATAACCTGCGATACAAACATGATAAGTTGTATTTTGGAATAATCCACCAATGACAGTGGCAACTTGGGCATTCGGAACAAAGTTTGTGATGTTTGGCGAGTATTTCCAAGGTGCGTTCAAACATTCATTTTCGTTCGTGATTGGATTGATTGAAACTCCAATTTCGTAACGGTTAATACTTCCAGTCATTCCATCATCACCCACATTTAACCAAGACAATTGAATTTGGTCTTGAGAAATGGCCGTTCCAATAAAGGACGAAACTTGTGCAGGAGGGACTAAATCACTTTCATGGACTGTGATTTGGACAAAATCCGTTCCCATTCTAGGACCACCGAAACATGTGGAACTAGAATCTAAAAATCGTAACTCAAGTGTGTAAACGCCTGCGACATCAGGGATAAACGAAGCATTCAATTGGGTGCCGTTTGTGATTTGAGCGTTTGTCAAATTGGAAGTGAGTGGTTTGGATATAATGGTCCAGCTATAAACATAACTTGCTGGATTGGCAGAACAAACACCGGAGTCTGGGTCATAGGATTGTGAACCATTGAGTGTCACTGGTGCTGTCGCCATCGCATTGTATTGGTCAGGACCTGCATTAACAATCGGTGGTAAGTTTCCAATCATCGTAATCGCAGAAACAACTCCATTCCAACGACTTCTGTTTCCAACTTCATCATAAGCTCTGACACAAAAATAATATCTTGTATTGGCACTTAATTGCGAAGCATTGATACTGATATTGGTTCCAACACTGACTCCGCTAATGGAGTTTGATATTTCATGACTATTGTCACAATCGGTATCTGTGTTGATGACACTTGCCGATCTACGGATTTCGTATGAAGAAGCATTCCCAGTATTCCCATCATCACCAACCGCTGTCCAAGAAAGTTGGATGGATTCATTTGTGATCGCAGTTGCTGTGAGAGTGGTTATATCCGCAGGTCTTACTGTATCACTCACTGCATACGTAGTGGCTGATACATTTGATGATGCCCATTCGTTTCGATTTCCATTATGGTCATAGGCACGGATACAATAGAAATAAGTTGAATTTGGAGAATGTCCGTTTGCATCCCAAATTTCCACAGACCCTGCATTTTTTGGAGTCAGTGTATGGAAGATGGTGCTTGCTTGTGAACATTTTGCATCCGTATCTATGTTGTTAGTGGATCTTCGAATTTCGTAAGCACTTACTTTTCCAAATGGGCCATCATTTCCAGGAGCTTGCCAACGCAATCGAACTCTTGTTGTCGACATCGCCGTTGCAGTGAGCGTAGTGATATTGTTTGGAGGGAGAGTGTCTACGACTGTTACTGTGGAAGTTGCTTGGAAGGAACCAACTGTTACCTGAACTCCTGCAATTCCCGGGGCAATTGCTTGGAAAACTGAAGAAGAAAATTCTCCCACTGGTGTACCGCTGAGTGCATTTCCGGTAGTGACAAAGGTAGATCTTACATAGCGAGGAGAACCAAGATACGTCGCTAAAATTGAGAATGTGATTTTTTCATCGAGGTACATTCTTGCTTGGACTGGGATGACAGTTAAAGCATCAATTTGAGGATTGAGTTCACCGTTTGGTGTATGATCCGCAACATTCGGAATTCCATCTAGATCGTTATCAGGAAATGAGCTTGCATTGGGAGATGATGCATTGTTTGGATTGAATCCATTATCAATTTCCCATGCATCCAGATAACCGTCGTTATCTTTGTCTGTATCATAATTACTAACATAAGCTGGATTCCCAGAACTCACTGGATAAACAAACATATCAGTACTTGGTCTTGTTGTGTTATTTCCATAAATATCAACTGCAAGAATTTGAATTTGGATTCCAGTTTGGACCATTGCTTCATAAGGGATGAGAGCCGAATACCAGTTCCCAGGTTCCGATGTCATAGGAATGGCAACCGTACCTTGTCCTGCAGGACCTGTGACCAAATAAACATTCATATTATCACCATCTGGTTCGATGATTTGGGCACGAACTCGGAATGGTAAAAAGGATCCACCCGGTTTGAAATCATAAAAGGCTCCCACGATATTGGGGGCACCATTGCCTGGGGGAGGTGTTCCTCCACCAAAGATGGAAAAAGTTCGGGATTGGAATTGGATTTTGTCACCACTAGCAGTCGTTAGGCCAGTATCCCATCCACCTGTCACTCGTCCTGAGTTGTCGCTGTCTGGAGTTGTGGAGTAAATGAAACCTTGTGACTTTTGTTTTGCTAGGTTCAAGGCTTCAATTTTTTCCGTCTCTTGAACGATAGAGATCACAACATCTTTTTTAAATCGATAAGAAGGAGTGATCTCATAAGCTTCCGTTGTTGGAATGTAGCCATTGGGCAAACTAGAAGGAGCGAAGTTATATTTTTTGATGGAAAAGGTTTTTTCCTCATCCATCGCACCTGGAGGGATCAAAACTTCAAAATTTCCATCTGTCGATTTGATCATGGTTCCGGCAGGTCCTGCAGTGACACTACCAACACTTGTGACAGAGCCAGCAACCAGGCCAAGCTCTTGGAGTTTTTTATCTGATTCTTTGGAAAAATCCAAAAAAGCAATACATGAGACCAAAAGTTGGCCCATGATGAGAATACTAATTATTTTTTTCACTTTTAAGTTACCCAGTATTTTGATTAATCGCAAATCTGTGGTTAGGCCAAGGGGCTGTCGATTCAATTTGTTATGCGAAATCAAAAATTAGTTTTTAACAGTTGTTTTGTTTAGGGTTTTCCCGGTGGTTCGCGTGTTGAACGGCGTTCAAAATGTACGGAAAGTAACAGACAATTGTCGGGATTTTTTTATTTTAAAAAACTAATCTTTGTTTGTGAATGTGGTGACTTGGTCCCTTGATAGAATTTTTTTTCCACGCGTGGTGATAACAGGAAAAAAGTTGGGATCACGGTTAGGGTCCGTTAGGAGTAGTTTTACATCACGAATTTTTTCATAACATTCTTTCATAAAGAGTTGGTGGCCACAGCCGAGTAAATGGTAACCTTCGTGGATGAGAGTGGACTTTGGACTAGTAAATAACATTTGTATGGTGGAAATGTATTTTGCTTTGATATAACCTCTTGTATTGGATTGGCCCTCCACTGCACCTTGAACTTCTAGTTTTAATCCCACTCCCACAAAAATTCCGAGAGTCAAAACTTCAAAAGTAATGTCACCCCAAGTTCTTCCTTTTAAGTAGAGGAGCCTGTCACAATCTTTTGTTAGTTGGTGTTCCATTAAATAACCAAGGATGTCTGTTCCCCAAAATCCAGGTCTTTCCATCACGGCCAATTCGACTGGTAAGGCTTTCAGTTGATAAAATGAAAGTTCTTCATTCCAAGCTTTAAATAAATCGGAGATTTCTTCTTTGGTGATGTCTGGTTCTGCGATGAGGCAAACTCGAAACTGGCTTTCTTCCCCAAAGGCCATTTCCTCCCTGATTTTTTTTTCATGAAATCCAATGGTGGTACATTGAAAAAGGAAAAGTAATAGAAGGAAGTAATAGGGGAACTGCTGCGACATTTCGGTTTGTGATGTTACCTTTCTATTTTTGTTTGATTTCGCCAAACCTTAAAAATCAGAAACACAACGAATATGATTGTCGGCATTGTTTGTTTTTACGTCACCCCCACCACCAGAATATTGAAAATTTACGACAAATGCATTTTCGGTGTTTAATATACTTGTTGTCGAAGTCCAGTAGTTTGCTACAGCAGGGGCAGCTGCGGTAGCAGTGTTTGGAAAGTAGATTGGGTCAAATCCTGGGTATCCATACGTAAGATAATAATCGAGTAAACTTCTTAGTTCGCTTGCATTTGGAAGTCTCCAAGTTCTTCCCGCTAAGTTCAATCCTTGGCAATAACTAATGGCTCCAAACCAATCGATGACGAGATCTGTTCCTCCCGAGCAAGTGGTGAGATTTGTTTGGCCAGCACTACACCTTTGCCAAACAAGAGAGGTATCAAGATCAAGAATGGTTCCATCGTTATTGTTTTGAAGTCGTTTGTTTTTTGGTTGGGTTCCATTGGATACACAACGCAAACGATGCGGATCACCATAACCCCCTCCACCTATCCCTGAGTCAATGAAAGTGGGGTAATAAGCACCTACCCCTGGATTGTAACTGGTATTTGTTTTATAATTCCAACTATCAGATTGAGGAAAAAAAGTTTGGTTGATGGATGGATTTGCCAAAGAATAATCAAACGTGCTGATGTATTCCTCCATTTCAGGAACTCTCCAGTCGGTTCGATTGGCAAACCCTGATCCAACATTGAGTCCTGCACAGTCTGCTTGGGCGGTGGCAAAGGTAAAATCGGTCACACCAACAGAAGTACATCCGATCCCTGTTTTGCCCCTTTGGCAACTTGTCCAAACAAGGCCGGTGGTTTGGTCAGTCGTAATTTCTTCACCCGCAACGAGGGATGGGCCAATAAACACTTGCGGTATACCTTTTTGTGTTTGTCCATCTTGACCGGGAATGATTGCACAACTAGGATCGATGAAGGGGGTAGGTACATTCCCATCATAACAAGTGGTTTGTTTTGTCTTAAATGGGAGTTTTCCCATCCAAGCGGGATTGTATGTACAACTGGCACTCCCTTTGGGATTTGTGGCTGTGATGGTAAAAGACTGTCGGTTTGCTTTCCATCCTGAGTAGATACCTTGGATTGAATTTGAAAATGGAGAAAACGAAATTCCAATGGGCAAAGCGGGGTTTGAGGAAAAACTCAGACGGTTTCCATCGGTTTCAAAATTTTCTAAAAAGAAACTGCCATTGGGTTTGGGGATGAGTGCGGGACAAATTAAATAGCTGGGAGGTAGGACTTTCAAAACCACTCCGCAATGGGAGGTTTCATCAAAATTGACGAATCGTATGACTAAACTTTCCAAATAATCTTTTGACTTAGGATCGCAGAGGTTGTTAAAGTTTGTCTCTCGGCATGAAAATGACATAGAAACAAGAGTAAAAAAACATAGGATTCGCAGGCAAAAATGGGTCATAAATTCAATGAATGAAAGAGATGACCGACCCTCTAACATTGATTCAATTTAATCAACATTTTTCTTCCGAAAACCCTCAATTTCTGTTCTTAAACTATCGACTCGTTTGGAATCTGCTGTTAAAAAGGAAGCGAGGCCCAAGGTTTTTTCTGCTTTTGGCAGGTTACCCACAAGAAGGTAAAGTTGCACCAGTCGCAAAAGGTTGGATAAATGGCCCGGATTTCGCAACCGAATCCTTTCTCCCATATCTATTGCCTTACCATATTCTTTTGTTTGTTTGTAAGTGAAAGATGCGAGATAAATTAAATCCGTGTCTCCTGGAAATTCTTCGATGTATATATTACATTTTTCAGCTGCGAGTTTGTATTCTTTCATTCGAACCAAAAGACGAATGAGGGCTCTTGTGATTTCTTGGTTTTCCGGATTGATCCTGTTGGCTTCGATTAAACTATCTTTTGCTTGGTCCAATTGGTTTTCTTTGATATGGTTTCTTGCCTTTCGCATAAGATCGTAAGATTCCTTTCGAATGGATCTAGGCGGAAGTGTTTGGTGTTCTTTAAAAGAAATTCTCATCAAACTTAAGTCGTCGGTGAGTTCTCCCATTTCCAAAATGGATTGGTAAATTGATTTTAAGTTTCCGCCTCCTTTTTCGACATGGTGTAAAAAAAGTTCTTCATCATGATTGATTTTTCTAAATTCCGTTTGAGTATCAAATTCAATATCATCTCTACCATCTGAACCTAAAATGACAACATCACCAGGTTGTAGTTGTAAGGTGGTAATTTCTAAGGAGTTTTCTTTGACTGGGGTTCCCAGTTTTCTTAGTTCAGAGTTGTTTTTAATGAATTCTGACTTTTGGTTCCTGTACAGAACTGACCAGGGATGTTCGGCATTCAGATAATACATAAGGCCAGTTTCATCATCAATAAGACCCATAACCATAGAAACTAACATTGAACAGTCGAAGCTTTCGAATATATGGTGGAGTTCCTGATATGCATTTTTTATCCATTTTTCCGCATATTGCGATTTGATCGATTGTACTGCAAAAGAACGCTCCAAAATGGATTGTACAGCTGCTCCGAGAACAAGGACTCCGCCTGCACCTTGTAAAGATTTGCCCATGGCATCAGCATTTAGAAAAAAAGTGTAATCTTTTCCGCGCAAGGGAACGGTTCTTGTGATACAAATATCACCACCGATTTCATTTTCCCTTCCATGGAAAGTGAAGGTTTTCTTTTGTTTGATTAAAAAATCGGTTTTGACATTGGAACCAAGAGTTTTGTTTAAGCTGAGTGGTTTGATGAGTAATGAAGTAAGGAAATAATCTCCATCTTGTTGTTTTTTCAAAGTTTCAACGGTTTCCAAACTGTTTCGAAGTTCTGAAGTTTTTGCTTCTACTAATTCTGTTAAGTTTTCTCTAATCCTTCCCACTTCCCTGGTTGCTTTTTCAAAGTTTTCAGCAAATTGAATGAACTCTTTGTCAATAGAAAGGATTGGAAGGGCACCCCTTCCGCCACTTGCTAAGCTATTTGCTGATTCATTGATTTGTTCTAATGTTAAATTAATAGATTGAAAAAACATAAAAATTAAAATGACCGCTTCAAAAAAAGTCATTGTAATGAAGGCAAAAATTTTGATTAGACTTGCATTTTCAAAGGAAATAAAAACTGCTAATACAGATAACGAAAGTAAGATGAGTATGAGTAGGAAAATAAACTTTCCTTTTAAACTCATGATCCCGTGGTTTTTGTGAATGGTGACATCTCGATAAGAGAGTATTTTTTTTATCTCCACTCGTTTGGCACCGGTAAAATAATCGGAAATGATATATGAAAAACCTCCGTATACAAAAACGGCTGCAAGCCAACCAATGAGAATCAAAGCCAATTCATAAAGTGGGTATTGATAAAAAATATAAGTGAAAGATACTGAGATAAAAACAAAAGAAGCATATCTTAGCGCGGCATACATATTTTCTTTTGGAAAATCAATGATGGCATTGAGAAGGTTTTCTAATTCCAAAATATCTTTGTGCCGGATGGTTTCGTTGGGTTTCAGATTGGCATTTAGTTTTTTAGTATCAGTACGAAAGCCCAAATACCCGATAGGTGTTAAAATTCCAAACTCGATGCTATGGCCGAGAGCTGCGATGGCTGTGGTGATCACAAAAACCAAAACCACTTCTGGATGATTTTCAATGGTGAACTCAGGGATTAAGGCGGATCCAAAAAAATAGGCATAAAAGGCTCCAAAAAAGGCACCTTGGAGGGAGAAAATAACGATGGCAAAGCTATAGGAAATATATTTATAGAAGAACTTGAAAATACGATCAAAAAACATGCTCATACGGATTCCTCAGGGAAACAAAGAGTATCGCTAAAGAAAAACACAGTAAAGATATTTTATGGAATCATTCCAAAAAAAGTTAGATGTCTTATTAAAAAGGACTTTATTTGAAATCTCTTCGGTTTAGGTTTCGCCCATGGAACTAAAAAATAAAAGAATCGTGATTACCGGCGCAGGTTCCGGAATCGGAAAAGAGACCATGTTGCAAGTGTTAAAGCATGAAGGAGTCAAGGTTCTTGCTTGCGACTTAAACGAAAAGAACATCCTAACACATCCAAATGTCATTCCTTATAAATGCGATGTATCCAAAAAAGAGAATTTGGACAAATTACTAAAAGATGCGGACAAAAAACTAGGCGGAATCGATATTTTTTATGCAAACGCAGGTTTTGCTTATTACGAAGTCATCCCGAATGCCGATTGGGATCGCATTGCGAGGATTTATTCAACAAATGTGTTCTCTCCATTTTATTGTTTGATTGCTCTAAACCAAACACGGAAGGAGCCATTTCTTTTTGTTGTCACTGCCTCTGCTATGAGCCATTTGTCATTGCCCGGTTATGCATTGTATTCATCGACAAAAGCAGCCGTTCGTTCGTTTATCGATGCCTTCCGGTTTGAATTGAAACCAGGAAATCGTGTGATGGTTGTCTATCCCATTGCTACTAGAACGCAGTTCTTTGGTGCAGCAGGGAAAAAAGTACCGGTTCCATTTCCAAGCCAATCACCTGAAACGGTTGCCAAAAAAGTAGTGAAAGGGATTGAATCAAATGCAAAAGAAGTGTATCCATCCTTTCTCTTCCGTTTCATCCAAATTCTGGATCGGTTTTTGTTTTTCATTCTTCCAATTTACCAAAAAATTGAAGCTTATAAACTAGTTTCGTTAAAAAAATAAGTCTATTGGGGAGTGTCAGGAAATGGAGATACAAAAGAAAGAGGGAAACCAGTAGAACGTCGTCTTTCTGAAGATGAAAAATTTGTCGAAGCCGAGCTTTTGACAACCATAATGAATGTCAGTTCCACAGCCATGATGGTACTCAATCCATTGGGTCAGATTCGGTATGCCAACCCAGCTTCCGAGTCTGTTCTTGGAATCACACTCAATGACATTCTAACAAGAACCTACGATGCCCCTGAATGGAAAAATTCTTCTTTGGATGGTGGGCCTTGGAGGGAAGAAGACCAACCTTTTAATATTGTTTTAAAAACAAAAAAACCAGTCACAGACATTCGTCATGCAATAGAAGATTCTCGCGGGAATAAAAAATACCTATCGATCAATGGTTCTCCTGTTTTTGGAAAAGAAGGAGAACTTACGTTCCTTGTTTTTCTCATCACAGACATTACGGAGAATGTCCTCAAACAAAAAGCTTTAGAATCTAATGAAATAAAATATAGAACAATCACCGAACTTTCGTTAAGTATGGTTTATGATTTGGATATTGGCTCAGGGGAAAATCATTGGGGAGGGGCCATCCAAGAAATCACAGGTTATTCAGAAGAAGAATACCAAAAAGTGGGTTATAAAGAATGGGCCGATGCAATCCATCCCGATGACAGAGAGCGAACTCTTGAGGCATTCGAAGATGCTTTGACAAACCACCAAAAGTTTACGATAGAATATCGTTATCGAATCAAATCTGGAATTTACATTTATATAGAAGACAATGGAATTTTTCTATATAACAAAGATGGTGGCGCCTATCGAATGTTTGGAGCGATGATTGACAGAACCAAACAAAAGGAAGCAAATATAGCCTTAAAAGAATCGGAGTCTCGATTGGTAATGGCACTTGATGCTGCAAAAATGGGAATCTGGAGTTGGGATATCCAAACAAGGACGATATATTGGTCGCCACAAACATATAGTATATACGGATTTCCTGGTCAAAACTTTGAAGTGACTGTAGAAAAATTTTTAGAACTCACATTCAAAGATGATTTGGAGTTATTGTCCAAAGAAACAACTCTTCTGATGGAAGATTTAAATCGTTCTGCTTACAGAATCCGAAACCGAATCAATCACCCAGATGGAAAATTACATTGGATCGAAGCGATCGGAAAACTCACACGTAACAAAGAAGGTGAAGCGAGGATCCTACAAGGAACTATTTTAGATATTACAGATACAAAACTAAGTGAAGAGGCACTTCGTAAATCGGATGAACGGTTTGAAGCTTTTTATCAATTTTCAACGGAGGCTTTTTTAATCTTTGATGAGAATGGATTAAATGTAAAAGATTCAAATTTTGCATTCCAACGTTTGTTTGGATACGACCTAACAGAAATTCCCTATCTTAAAGTAAGAAGTCTTTTGACAACGGAATCACTTCGCAAAATTCGAAATACGATTGCAAATTTTACAACAGAGTCTTTGGAAATTGTTTGTAAAAAGAAAAATGGTGATTTGTTTCCAGCACTAGTTTCTGTTAAACGGTTTCTATACAAAGAAACAAACTCAATTGCTTATAGTATTTTCGATTTAAGTCCATTAAAAGAGGTGGAAGAGTTACGTCTGATCAATTCAGAAATTCGGGATAAAAATAAACTGATTGAAAAACAAAAATTGGAATTGGAGTTAGCGCTTGAAAATCTCAAACGAACCCAAGAACAGTTAATTCAATCGGAAAAGTTAGCAGCCCTTGGCCAATTGATAGCCGGGATCGCCCATGAAATCAATAATCCGATCGGTGCAGTTAAGGCCTCGAACCAAAATATGTTGGATTGGCATAAAAAATATGGCCTTGCCTCACAACTTTTTCGTGAAGCAATTTTATCAGTTCCATTGCCGGAACAAAAGATTGTAAAAACCATTTTGGCTAATTTAGACCAACCAATTGAATTTTATACTGGTAAAGAAGAACGACTTCGCAAAAAGAAAAATAAAGAAATCTTTTTGGCTCATGGGTTTGATTTGGGATGTGCTGAAGAATTTTCCGAAGCTTGGGTAGAATTAGGAATTGGAGAAATAGATCCGAGTTATCTGCCTTTATTTAATTCGCATTATATCAAAGTGTTTTTAGATTATTTATCTTTGGAAATCCAATTCCGTAGGAACACTCGCTCCATCCAACTGGCAGTGGATCGTATTTCCAAAATTATGTATGCCTTAAAGAATTTTTCTAGGTTTGATGCCACGGGTAAAAAAAACAAAGCGTCCATTCCTGAAACCATAGAAACTGTTCTGACCATTTACCAAAATCAATTGAAACGTGGAATCAATTTAAAGAAAGATTTTGATCCAGTCGCACCAATTGATTGTTATCCGGACGACTTGTTGCATGTTTGGACCAATTTGATTTACAATTCTTTGCAGGCTATGTCCTTTGTTGGAAATTTGGAGATTGCAGTAAAAGACCAGGGAGGAGAAATTTTAGTTTCCCTGAAGGATTCTGGACCCGGGATCCCAAAAGATATCCAAGGAAAAATTTTTGAGCCATTTTTTACCACCAAAGCTCCGGGGGAAGGGAGTGGACTTGGACTCGATATCGTTAATAAGATTGTGAAACGGCATGGAGGAAGGATCGATCTTTCATCTGTGCCAGGCGAAACGATTTTTTATATTTACCTTCCGAAAAAAAGTCAGTCGTGAATGGCATGTGAGATTGTGGAAATGAGTTCCTCTTCATCCCAAGGTTTTTTCAAACAAGTAATGGGGCCAATTTCTGAATTTAAATTTTCCACGGATTTTTGGTCTGCAAATCCCGTAATGATTACTTTTTCGATGTTTGGATAAGATTTATGTACTTTCCTTAAAAATTCATCTCCATTCATGCCTGGCATAGACCAGTCAGAAATGATCACCGAAACAGATTTTCCTTCTTCCTCTAATTCTTTTAAAATGTCCCAAGCTTCCATGGCACTGTCTGCAGTTAGGTATTTGAATTGTTCACCAAAATGTTGTTTTACCTGCGACTTCATACTCATTAATATAATGGATTCATCATCTACGAATAGAATCGCATTTTTTTTATTTTTATTCTCAGCCACAATTGCCACGGTGATTGTTATACCGGTTCTCAATTGGATTGCAAGTAAATCTTGCCAAAATCTTCCATTTTCTATTCTTGTAGCATATGACATCTTATCCAAATCTTTTGTCCCCTTTGTCTCTTGGGTTCACTACATTACGAAATAGAACCATTATGGGTTCCATGCATACTGGTCTCGAGGAAGCTCCGAACGGTTATGAACGAATGGCAGCTTTTTATGGTGAACGGGCGAAGGGTGGTGTGGCACTCATAGTTACAGGAGGAATTGCTCCGAACGAAGCAGGGAGAGTGTCCCGTGGTGGTGGTGTGATGGATACGGAAGAAGAAGCCAAACACCACCGAGTGGTGACAGATGCGGTGCATAAAGAAGGTGGAAAAATTGCCATGCAAATCCTTCATACTGGTCGCTACGGATACCATGATAAAATAGTGGGAGCATCCAATCTTCGAGCACCCATCAATATGTTTAAACCTCACCCTTTAACAGAAGAGGAAATTTTTCAAACCATTGAAGACTTTGCACGGTGTTCGGAACTCGCGAAGTTAGCTGGTTATGATGGAGTTGAAATCATGGGGAGTGAGGGTTATCTCATCAACCAATTCATAGCCAAACGTACAAACAACAGAACCGATGATTGGGGTGGAAGTTTTGAAAATCGTATCAAGTTTCCTATTGAAATCATCAAAGCGGTTCGCAAACGAGTGGGAACTGATTTTATCATCATTTACCGTTTGTCTATGTTAGATCTTGTAGAAGATGGTGGTAACATTGACGAAGTTTTGATTCTTGCCAAAGAAATTGAAAAAGCAGGGGCTACTATCATCAACACTGGGATTGGTTGGCACGAAGCAAGAATTCCTACCATTGCAATGATGGTTCCAAGAGCAGCTTTTACTTGGGTCACTGCAAAAGTGAAAGGACATGTAAACATTCCTCTTGTAACTTCGAACCGTATCAATACTCCAGAAATTGCAGAGTCAGTTCTTGCTGCCGGTGATGCTGATTTAGTATCTATGGCAAGACCCTTCCTTGCTGATTCTTTTTTTGTAAACAAAGCAGCGGCAGGTAAATCGCAAGAGATCAATACTTGTATCGCTTGTAACCAAGCATGTCTCGATCATATCTTCCAAGGAAAAATTTGTAGTTGTTTGGTGAATCCAAGAGCTTGCCATGAAACCGATCTTATCATTACCAAAACATCCAAACCAAAAAAAGTAGCGGTTGTGGGTGCAGGTCCCGGTGGGATGGCTTGTTCGACAACTCTTGCCGAACGAGGACATTCAGTCACCTTGTTTGACGCCCACGAAGAACTTGGTGGACAGTTAAACATTGCTCGTCGGATTCCAGGAAAAGAGGAATTTAAAGAAACCATTCGTTACTTTGGTGAGATGGTAAAAAAACATGGTGTGGATCTCAAACTCAATACTTTTGTATCAGCTGAAGACCTCATCAAACAAGGATTCGATGAAGTGGTTCTTGCAACAGGAGTCATCCCTCGTATCCCTGAAATCCCTGGAATTAATGGCGCCAATGTATTAAGTTATGTGGATGTAGTTTTAAAAGGAAAACCGGTTGGGAAACGGGCTGTTGTGATGGGTGCAGGCGGAATTGGATTTGATGTGAGTTTGATGTTAACCGATGCAGGCCATGATTTTACCAAAGAGAATTATTTAAAGGAATGGGGGATCAACCAAAACATCACAAAAGATGGTGGACTCAGTGTAAAAGACACTCCTCATTCTGGTCGAGAAGTGACCATGTTAAAACGTTCCAATAGTAAATTTGGAGCCACTCTTGGAAAAACTACTGGTTGGATTCATAAAACTTCTTTAGAAGATCGAAAGGTCACTCAAATTTCTGGAGTCACTTACAAAGCCATTGAAGCAGATGGAATTCTGATCGAAGTGAAAGGGGAAACAAAAAAAATCCCTTGTGATACTGTTGTTGTTTGTGCAGGCCAAGATTCCAATCGTTCTTTGTTGGAACCATTGCAAAAAGCAAAGATTCCTGTACATTTGATTGGTGGTGCAGACCTCGCTTCCGAACTTGATGCCAAACGTGCGATAGACCAAGGGACAAGGCTTGCTGTAACCATATAAGTTTTGTATGTCTCAGGGCCGCCCTCTCAAAATATCTGTTAAGAATGCTGAATTTCAAATTCTTTTGGCTCTCAGGACCAATCGGTCCAAACGGAGCCAAGAGAATGAGGTTTTTGTTGAGGGTACTGAATGCATTAAACAGCTGATAGATGCTCGTTGGGAAATCACTCGTATTTTATTTAGGGAAGGAGTGAAGCTTTCGTTTTGGGCAGAATCTGTTTTAAAAAAATATCCGAAGGCAAAACAATTCGAGGTAGCCTCTGGTCTTTTTTTGGAACTTTCCGAAAAAGAGAATCCATCAGAACTCATTGTCACAGCCAAAATTCATCGCACTGGTATTCAAAACCTAGTCCCCACCAACCATCCTTTTTATCTCCTCTTTGACAGGCCAAGTGATTTGGGAAATTTTGGTTCCATCCTTCGGTCTGCTGATGCTTTCCAAGTGGATGTTGTATTTGTTCTGGGACATTCGATTGATGTTTATGATCCGAAAGTTTTAAGAGCAAGTTTAGGCAGTATCTTTCACACCAAGTTGGTTTTTTTAGAATCAGTCACTTCTTTGGAAATGTTTTTAGAAAAAGAAAAAAATCGATGTAATCTCCAAGTGATTGGTTCCGATTCTCTTGGAAAAGAATCTTTGGAAAATACCAATATCAAAAGTCCTGTTTTGTTAATCCTGGGAAATGAAGCCAAAGGGATGAGTGTTCACTTACAATCCCTTTGTGATTTGATTCTTAAAATTCCGATGAGAGGAGTTGTTAATTCTCTCAATGTTGCTTGCGCTGGTTCCATTTTACTTTGGGAAGTCACTAGAAATAGAACCAATCACGAAGTTTAGTTGGTCCTTTTAACGGCAAGTGGCAATCGTTCCATCTGGATTGTATTTTACACTCGCACCGGAAGTGAACTGAATGTATTTGACTCCGTCCACACAAACCTCATCATAACCAAAATATTTGGCACAACCGCGAGAGATAGTCCCACAACCAACAAAAAAGAAAGAAAATAATAAAACAATGCGTATGGGTTTAAGTGGTTTCATTTGTAGCTCCTTGGTTTGTAAAAATCCCATTCCAGACATCTTCTAAATGTTGCAGGTGGGCTGTGAGTTGATTTCTATGATACATGACTATATTCGATTTTTTTAAATTGTGTATTGATTTTGGAATATGATAGAGAATCTCTTTGGTATGGATGGTTTCTTCTTCCCAATCAATGAGATTGATAGTTTTTAGTTTGGAGAAAATTGATTCCAATTGGATTTGAATTGTTTCTTTTTTTAATTCGGAAGCAATTGTGATTTCAGGAAACGTTGATTCGATTTGTTTTTTGAGTTTGAGGATGAGTTCTATAAATTGGTGTTTTTTGATTTTTGTTTCTTTTCCAAATTTTAATAAGATAAATGATGTTAGGTTTCCAAGTGTTACTGTGTAGTTTTTCCCCAATTTTTCTGCTACTAATTTCACAACTTGGTCAGCTGGAAGTTCTTTATGAATTTCAAAAGGTTTTCCGTATTTTATGTATAACTTTGTTTTTTGATAGGAAAGGTGGTCGTAAGTGAGCGTAAAACTATTAAAATGAAGTTTGTCAATTTTGGATTTGATGTAGTAGGCTCCGCGTTTGACTTGGTTTAAAAAACCGTCATGGCTGTAGGTTCCTTCTGGAAACATAAACAAGTTTCTTCCTTTTTTGATATGAGCAACAAGGTCTGTCCATTCGCTGTCTACTTTGTCTCGAAGTTCTCCTGATTTGATGAGTTCTCTGGCATTGTCACGGAACGGGCGTTTTATGGGAACTGCCCCAATATAACGTAATAAAAAAGGAATGATTTTGGTAGCATCGATAAACTTAAAAACCCATTTTAAAATTCCCTTTGAGCGAAATTCCTTTTGTAAAAACCCAGGTAACAAAATATCCTCCCTTGCTGGAATGATCATTTTGATTTTGGGGCTTAACCTTGGATAAACCATCGAAAGAGAGACAACATCTGCTTCGGAAACATGATTACAAAGTAAGGCGGTAGGGTATGGTGATTCCAAATGTTCTTCTACGCATGAAAAATTTTCTTCTATGGAATGGAAAACTGTTCCTTTGGCCAAACTCACTAATTTGATTAGGAAATCATATGCGAGCGTTCGTTTTTTGGGTTTCATTCAGATAGGTATCTTGGTCTAAGCAATAAAAGTCAATTGGAAACTAGATTGTTTTGATACCGATTTGTTCAGTTTGTTTTTATTAGAATTTTGAAAATAGTCCGATCGGTGGTCAATTTTTCTTTGTGATTCTTTTACTTTGGTTTTTCGTTGGATTGATTTTGTTGGTTACTGTAGGAATTTAAGATAGAATTTTCTAAGGATAGAGTATCTTAATTTATTTTTTGAATGACCTGCCAGAGAGATGTTTTTGCTAAAATACTTGCTTCAATGCTTGGATGGGAATATTCGTCTCTGTATAAAAACTCTCCCTTTTTGTTTACGAATTGGCATTCTTTTTCTGGGCAAAAGACATCCATTAAATCGAGAACATAAAAATTGGAATGTTCCTTTTTTAGATTGATCAATTTGTCATGGAATGGCCGTCTCCGGTTTAAAGTTTCTTCTTTAGAAAAATACAAACAAGGTGGTTCTTGAAATTTATGCCACCATTGTTTTTGTGCTAAATCGGGATTACAATTGGATTCTCTCATCAATGGGATTGTATGTTGAAAGATCACATTGATTTTTTTGTTTTTGAATGTTGATACAAATTGACTCAGTTCACTTATAAAAAGATTCATTTTTTCTTCTTCGGATATGACACTAGATAGATCATAAACCATCAGAATCCCATCATTTTCTTTCAATTCCGCCGTTAACTTGGGGACTACTTCATTCCAGTAATATCGATTGGTTTTTTCCCAGTTGTTTGCAAACGTTAAGTTTGGCGCAGGAAAACTTCCTAAACTAGAAGTAATGGTTACCATTGAATGGTTTTCTGGGAGCACTTGGAACATATAAACTTGTGCAGCACTATATGAATTTCCTAACACTAAATATTTTTGTTTGGATTTGAATTGTTTCCCAAAGGAACAATTTTCTGATGTGATATTTTTGCCTAAATCTTTGTTGTTTGCCAAAACACAATTTTGTGGATCCCAAGTTTCAGATTGGTAGATGACTGGACTTAATAAATTATGCACACCTTTAGATTTTAATTTGGCAGGTGTGCCAAGATAAAAAGATCCATTCAAATAAAATGGATAAAGAATAACTCGAATTAAGATGATAAATAAAATTGCCGTGG
>NZ_RQHK01000002.1:210000-345000 GCF_004770475.1 Leptospira mtsangambouensis | reverse complement strand
GGGATACCCCAAATGTTTCAGAAGTCCAAACCTGAATTTTGTAAAATGTAATAAAAAACCTGAGATTAGTTTCCTGACAAAAGAGAACGGAAATCTTTTGCAATGTCCTTACTTTTCATAAAGTAAGTCCCAACTAACATAGAATCTACGATCCCTTTGTATTTTTGCCAATCGTTAAAACTTGATATACCCGATTCAGCAACCCGAATGATAGAATCATCCAGTTCTTGCGCAATTTCTTCGATAAGATTTTTATGAATCTGAAAAGTGTCTAAATCTCTAGTATTGATACCAATCGTTGTAGCACCAGAGTCCAAAGCAATCTTTACCTCTTCTTTGTTGTGTGTTTCGACAAGGACAGCAAGACCTAAATTTTTCGCAAAACTATGTAAAGACGATAACTCTTTTGGAGTAAGGATTCTTACAATGAGTAAAATCGCAGAAGCTCCATAAGAATAAGCCTCTTCAATTTGCAGAGGATCAATAATGAAATCTTTACGGATCACAGGAATAGAAACAGACTCTGCCACAGAAGCTAAATCTGTTAACGATCCGAAAAAATACTTTGAGTCGGTGAGGACAGAAATCGCACCAGCCCCCGAGGATTCATAGATGGATGCAATTTCTACAGGATCATAATCTGGTCTAAGAACTCCCGAACTAGGACTTCCTTTTTTGCATTCTGCTATGACTGAAATAGAACTCGTTTTGAGATTTGATTCCCATGGACGAATGGGAACTTTGCGAGCGGGAAGAGACCTACCCTTTGCTTGGAGGATCTCTTCATGTTTGGTCTCGACGATCTTATGTAAAACTGGATTCAAGGACCCGCTTAGAACGCTTTGAGCGCTGCATCTTCTGAATCGTAGATATCAAAAAGAGACGTAAGTTCAATGACATCAAAGATACGTTTGACCGCAGGTTTGATATTGGAGATTTTAAGAGAACCCTCTTTGGAATTGAGTTTTCTAAGAGTGGAAATACAAGCTCTAAACCCCGAAGAAGACATATATTCGACATCTTTCATGTTTAAGAGGACCTTTCTATGTCCAGCATTATCGATGAGTTCCATAAGGCCCTCTTCCACTTCATTTGCCACAGAAACGTCCAATCGACCTTCCAGATAAACGACTAGTTTTCCGTCTTTCACTTCGTGTTTCAGCACCGATTTACCCAACCTGATATGATTTTACAAAATCATCGTATTTTAGCGGAGTGTCAATCAATGTTTTCTGAATCCATTCCCACACGTTCCGACCTCGACCAGTTCCAAAATTTCCTCATTTTAGGTGGTGGGTCCTCTGGTGATTCTTCCGCCAAATTATTATCTTCTCTAGGAAAACGTTCTGTCTTGGCAGACAAGTTTCCAGAAAAAGCAAACTCAAGTTTGTATGTTTCGGTTTTGTCAGACAATCACCCACAGGAGAGATTGGAAGGGATCGATTGTATCATCAAAAGCCCTGGTATTCTCCCTGACCATCCCATCCTAAAAGTTGCAAAGGAAAGACAAATCCCAATACTTAGTGAAATTTGTTTAGCGCGTATTTTTTATAAGGGACCTATCATTGGAATCACGGGAACGGATGGAAAATCGACAACGACAGCCCTCACATATCATATCTTAAAATCAAAATTTCCTAATTCAAAAATGGGAGGAAATATTGGAGTTCCTTTTACATCTTTTTGTTTAGAACCACTTGATTTAGTAGTTTTAGAACTTTCCAGTTATCAATTGGACGATTCACCTAACTTAGAATTAACTTGTTCTGCCATTCTCAATTTAGCCTCAGACCATTTGGAACGACATAAAACAATGGATTCTTATGCAAAAGCAAAATGGAAAATCCAAAATTTAAAAAATCCCGAACACAAATTATTTATCAATCCAAACTTTTTACAGTATCTTTCCAATTTACCTTCGGAATATACCAACTTACAATTCATAGGTGAAGATCAAAAATATTTTGTTAGTTTGAATCCAAATCAAATTCACACACCAAACCATATTTATGATGCCTCCAAATTCCCACTCAAAGGAAAACACAACCTAATGAATTTATGTTTTGCCATTGCTCTTAGTGAGTCAATGGGAATGAATCCAAATGAAATCCAAAATGGATTTGAGTCCTTTAGTGGACTTCCACACCGATTCAAAAAGATAGATAGTCCTGAATTTAAAAACCAATACAAAGAAATCCAATTCATCAATGATTCAAAATCAACAAACCTCCATTCCATGCTTTCAGGAATTTCTGGATTCAAAAAAGGAGATGAATTATTTTTGATTTTAGGAGGGATTCCAAAAACAGAACCCATCGATCCTTTTTTAAAAAGATGGAATGAATTGGAATGCCCCCTTTGGGTTTATGGAAAAGCTGTTGAAGTTTGGAAATCTGAGTTTGATCGAACAGGACTTCCTGTTCGTTATTTTTCGGACCTTCCCACTCTAGTCACCGATCTAAAAAACAAAATTGATTCAACTCTTCAATCGAATACAATCGGTTCTCTAGCGAATAAAGAGAAAGAAAATGAACCAAACTCCTTGTCGGTGATATTTTCACCGGCAGGAGCTAGTTTTGATTTGTATAAAAACTTTGAAGAAAGAGGAAATCATTTCGAAAGTTTGATCAAAGAACGATTCACATAAGTTTACCCACGGATATGATAACCGCCATCCACATGTCGTATTTCGCCTGTAATGCGGTTCCCTGGTCGAAACAAATAAGTTACTTCCTCAGCTAAATCTTTTGCTGAAGCATTTCCTAATGGTGCAAGAAGTTGACAATTCAATTCCGCTTCTTCCAGTCCTTCAATGGCAGAACCCGCTTTACTGGCCCGGTAAGGAGAAAATCGGATGGCGTTGACCTGAATTTGTTTTTCCTTTCCTAATTCCATCGCCATTTCCTTTACAAGCCTCTCTAAAGCAGATTTTGCTATACCTATATTTTTGTAAGGATGGGAGACAACTCTTTCCGCTCCTAAATAACTCAAAGCAACAATGGAACCGGCCTCTGCTAGTATTTCCCTTTGATAAAGACTCTGCGTAAGGGCAAGAAGCGAAAATGCGGATACGTTCATTGCATCCATAAATTCTTCACGCGATATGGTCATGATGGGTTTTACTTTCCCTTGGCGAATTGTTTTATCCATAGCGATGGAATGTAAAACCGAATGAATTTTAATTTGATTCAATTTTAAAAACTCGGCAAATGAATCAATGTTTGCCTGAATGGTAACATCTAATGGATAGACAATAGTATCTTCACCTAATTCACTTTTGACGGTATTTGTAAAATCTGAATATGTACGTTCTAAAAAAGAAAGTCCCGCACTAGATAGATTTTCGTGAAACTCTGTTTTTCCAAGTCCTGTACAAATGAGTTTGGCACCCAATTGTTTACACTCTTTTGCGATGACTAAAGCGAGTGATGAAGAATCTGTAATTCCCGTGATGATCACGGTCCTGCCAACTAAATTAAAATTCATTTTTACCCCCACCGTTTAGACAAACCAAGGGAAAAAAAGAAGGAATAAATACGAATTTTTTTTCGTGTTTTACTTATCGTTTATGCAGGATTTTTTCATAGGATTGACTACCAATAAAGATATCCAGTAGATCCCCATCGATGTGTTGGTCTCGGACTTCCATCTTTAATATATCAAAAGCACGCTCGAGTGGCACTGCTTTTTTATAAGGGCGGTCTTGGTCCGTAAGGGCATCAAAGATATCAGCAATGGCCATCATTTTGGCTTGGACTGGGATCTCCACCGCCGAAAGTCCCCTTGGGTATCCAGATCCATTTAATTTTTCATGGTGGCCATGGGCAATGGCAGGGACCATTTTTAGTTCCCTTGTCCAAGGAATTTTAGATAAAAATTGAAAGGTATGTTCTACGTGGGATTCAATCTCGCGTCTTTCATCAAAGTCCAATGACCCGCGACGAATTGATAAAAAACCAAATTCTTTTGGCATGAGTAAATTCAATTGGCTTCCATCGGTAGTGTGATAACTCATCTTTGAAATTTCTTCTAAAAAGTTAGAATTACCTTCTTCTAAAATAGAAGGTTCATTGGATTCGGAAATCACCCGAACCATTTCTTCTAGTTTTTCTTTTTCTAAAGTGTATTCCAAATGAATGGATTTTTCGAATTCCGGATAACCATTGTTACCATGTTTTTTTAAGTAATCGATTTTTTTTTGAGCTAGTTTTGCTTCCACATCTTTCAAAATAAATTGGAAACGCCAACGAATTAAATCCAATTCATAATCTTCTAGTTTTTTGGCTTTGACAAGAACCTTTTCCCGAACTCCTACCTTACCAAAATCATGAAGAAGGGAAGCATAACGAATTTCTTTAACCTGCGACTCATTAAAATGTACGTCTTTGAATCTACCTGTTTGAATCGCATTCACTGACTCAGCAAGCCCAACTGTGTATTGAGCTACACGAAATGAATGACCAGAGGTAGTTGGATCCCTGGATTCAATGGCAGATACACTTGCTGTGACAAATCCTTCAAACAAGGTTTCAATGTCATGAACCAAATTGTTATTTTGGATGGCAACCGCCGCTTGTCCTGCCACAGCCATCACCAATTCTTCGGAGTACTTATCATATTCCAAAATGGAATTGGTCTTCATTTCCTCTAAAGTGAGTTTAGTTTGAAAATTTTTCTTTCTGTTGATGAGTTGGATGACTCCCACCACTTCATCGTGGTGGTCTTTCATCGGAACGACGAGCATAGATTTTGAATAGTAATTACTCATTTTATCAAAATCACTATTAAACTTATACTCTTCTTTTCCGGACAATTCGTACACATTTGGAATATTGAGTTGTTTTCCGGTAAATGCTACGTAACCTGCAATGCTCTTTTTGTTGATGGGTAAAATAAATTCATCAGAATTCAAATCTAATGCTGAAATTTTGAATCTTAGATTGCGAGGATTTCCCCTTTCATCTTTTTCCACAAGATACAAAGAACCAGAATCGGAATTGGAAATTTCCCGAGCAGAATTCAAAATATCACGAAGAAGTTTCGTAAAATCTTTTTCGTTCGCAAGACTGATCCCAATTTTTGTTAACTTAGAAATTTCATTTGTGGAAACATTAATTCGTTTTTGAAGTTCGAATTTATCCACAACCATCTGGAGACTAGTAAATGCGTTCGCAAGTGCCTTAACTAAAAAGATAAGGGGGGCATCATCAGGGACGTTTGTAAAAAACAAATCCTCTTCAATGTTTAGGGCAATGTATCCAGTATAATCGATAGGAGCTCGAACAATAAAGTTCGACATGATGGTGGGATGGTTCTTTAAAAATTGATGGATCTCGTGGTGTTTGGTTTCCAACTCATACCTTGAGATATAAAACAATACTTTGGCGATGCGACCGTTTGAGTCAGATTCAATTTGATCCAACTCATTTAAGGTCAAAACCTTGGCTTTGATTTTTTTGGAATAATCGGCAATTTTGCCTTCAAAAAAAGGATCGTCCGTGATGATGAATTTCGAATCCGAAGATTTGGTCACAGGCATACTATCGACATGAAAAAATCGACTGTCGATTGTTTTTTCGAAAAATAATCTTACTTTTGTTTGAAGAAGAGGATGATCCCGAAACTAAAACAAGCGACCAAATAAAAACTCAAAAAATAGAGAACTTGAACCCCTAACAATACATAGGGTGAATGCACCCAGAGATTCGGTTCAGCGAGTAAAAACGGGAGGAAAACTCCCAATATGGCCGGATAGAGAAAAGACAAAACACCTCGAATTCCCGACTCCGACCAACGAAGGGAAGCCAAATAAGAATACAACAAACGGCCAAAAATTCCGGAGAGGAACGCTAAAGGGAGAACCACCAAAATGTCTGTTCCCAAACAAGAGGAAAATGCCAAGGTTCCCATCCAAATCCCTATCTCGGATGCAGATGAAACTTCTTCTTTTTTCCATTTCGAAACCAAGAAAAAACCTAAAGAAGAAGCGATTCCATAAAAAAGAAAGTTAGATACATAGGAATAAAATTGTACGTCCGCTTTCCAAGGAGACAAAACGAGAAAGGCAACCGGTAGGAAACTTAAATAAACAAAACGAGAAGAATCATAAGTTAACTCTTGTTTACCCGCCCCATCAAGAGGCCAAAACATCTCTCTAATCCAAACAAAGGCACCAAGAGAAATCGCAAAAGGCAAAACAAGTGTGTTGTCCTGGACAAGGATTGTGGTTTGAAAGAAATGAATTCCAAATAGAACTCCCACCCAAAACAAAAATAAAAAAATCGAAACAAAAAACCTTCTTACGGGTTCGAAAGAAAACCATCTTTCTTCCAAGGAGGAATGAGAAAGAAATAACAGTAGATTTGTTTTTGTGATATAGGCAAATACAGAATCTGTATTCCAAATTTCCGAACGAATTCCCCATTTTTTTAAAACTTCAGTCAGTAAAAATCCAAAGACAATGATGAAAGTCCAATGGAAAATTAAATCATTACGTTTTCCCTCTTCGGAAATTCTGCTAAGCGTATGGAACAAGAAGAAACCGGAAAGGATACAAAAAAGAAACTCTGTTTCAAATAAATTCATTGGTTTACTTCCTCACTGACAGTAAACGGAAGGATGGAGTAAGGAGGTTCTCCATTACGATCCAAACTTTGAAAGTTATGGTGAAATCCTCTAATGGATTGGTTCCCGATGAGAATGAATTTTTCTTTTCCAGCAGGTTTTAAGAGGATACTTCTATTGAAAAAATAAAGGATCGGATTGTTTTTTAGTTCGCTTCCAATGTTTTGGAAATGAGGAAGGATCTTTGTATAAGGCTCATAGATATCAATTGAGTTAGCCGCACGAATGATGATGGTTTTTCCCTTTAGATTCGGAATTGGTCGATTTCGCAAAATCCAATTTTTGGGATCTGGATAAACAGACTGAAACTCACCCACTCCATCGGCAGAAAGGATACGAATGTTCGGAAAAGCATAAAGCCTATCTTTTAATTCAGGTTTTACTTTCTTTAAAAATAAATCCACTTCACCAGGTAACTCCCATAATACGACTTCCATTCCAGAAAAATGTTTGGCAACGGCAAGAGAGGTAACACCAGGATATTCTGGATGATTTAAAGCAGGACCTATATCAAAAAATACAATTTGGTTTCCTTTTTCAAATCGTTTTAAGTCGCCAAACAATGTTTTACGAAGGGCTGACATGGGTTTCGATAAAAAGGCCTTTGTATTTAACAAATCATCTAAAAATAGATTGGTATCTTCTAATCTATTTTCATAAGTCCTTGCTCGAATCTCTTCATCCTGTCCATTAAACAGATAACGGCCTGTATACGACCTGATTGTCTTTTCTTCTAACTCTGCAAAAGAATTAGGATTTGGTTTATCCCAAGTATAAGGATATATGGACTTTCCGATTTCAAAACGATCTGTGGAGGGTAAGTCCACAATTTGTCCATAAGGCGAGAGTTTTACGTATTGTTTGTAATAAGTTTCTGTTTGTTCTGGATTATTTCGAAGTTTAGAAAGGACTGCCAGGTTAAAAAGTGCAAACCGGTGATAAGGTTTATCTTCAATTCCATAGGTGGATTTTGCATTCACAATGGATTCCCAAACTGATTTTGCGACACTCCATTTTCCAGATTTGTAAAGAGTAGCAGCATATAAATTATAGGAATACAAAGCAATGTCATGATTGGCCAAACTTTCATTTATAATGATTTGTCTTTGATCTTTTAACAAAGTCAAGGCGGCATCATAACGACCTAAATCATAGTATACCTTCGCCAAATTAAAATCCAAATAAACTTGATCAGGACCATTGGAAACCTCTCCTCGGATGGAGGACAATTCATAAGAAGCAAGTTCAGGTTGAGTCAGATCATAAAGAAGAAGGCCATAAAAATAAGAATTTTCAACCGAGGATGGATCCAAAAGAAGGCCCAAGGTATCATAGAGTTTTCGTGCTGATGTTAAGTAGTAAACCGCTTCTTCTTTTTTTCCATCAAGGACAAGTGCTTTCCCAAGTAAGGAAATGGTGTCGGCATAATCACTATGAAAGACGGATTTGAGAGATTCTCTTTCTTTTCTGGCAGCAGTTGCATATTCAATGGATTTGCTAAATTCTTTTTTTGTGAAATAGAATTCTGCAATGTTTTTTGCAACATAGAACTTCGTATAGGTGGAAAGATTGGAATTCCCCTCTACGCTGCGCCAAATTTCTTTGAATGAATCCTCCGTCCTTTTTTCTAAACTGAGTCCAATCTTTATGAACTGCAAATAATCAGAAGGAAACTCTAAAGACTTGAGAAGGGTGTTTTTTTCTTCATAGGACAATTTTGGGTCATATTCGGATAACCTAACAAACTCGGACTCTGATAAAAAATCATCTTCAGATGGAATTTTCCATTCAGGTGTTCGTTTGATCAAACGGTGCAAACGAATGGTTTCATCGAAAAGATGAGAAAGGGACTGATATATAAGAGAAACTAATTTACCACGTTCTTCATAAGGGAGAAATACTGATTTACCAGAGTAAGTGGATTTTTGTTCGACAGAACTTAAGCGGGGAGTGAATTCGATCCCCTTCTCTTTCCACTCAAAAGTCCCAAACAATAAAAAATTGGTCCTTTGTTTTTTGGCGGAAGAGAGAGAGTTTTCTTTCCCGAGATAAACTCCCCCTGTGACTTTTTGGAATTCAAAATCAATGAGTTCGGAAAGGATCCTAAGGGTTTTGGGATCGGATTCTTTTCCCTGAACTTCCCAATCTCCTAAACTAAAATAGGAAACAGTTTCGGGGGATGCGTAAGGTACCGGTAAGGTTTCTTTTTTGATCGCATTACGAATCGAATAGTATAACGGTGCATAGGCGACAAACGCCAATAAAGAAAAGGTAAGGAGGGTATTTTTTTGAAAGCGGGACAAGTTTTGTTAATTCTAAAAAGTTTGGTTTGACCTATTTTTCTTAGAATTTTGCAGAACTCAAGGAAAAAACGGGGTTTCCCCCGTTAGTGAATGGATCTTATCGTTTGAGACCAAGAACTTCCTGAATCATTTGGTCAGAGGTTACAATGGTTCGCGAGTTTGCTTGGAATCCCCTTTGGGTTACGATCATATCTGTAAACTGGTCAGAAAGATCCACGTTTGACATCTCAAGGAGTCCTGCGTTGATCTTTCCACGGCCTTGGCTTCCCGCTTCCCCAATGTTGGCATCACCTGAGTTCAAAGAGTAACTATACATAGTATCCCCTTCTTTGTTGAGACCGGCTGGGTTTGTGAAGTTTGCAAGAGCGATCCTTGCGAGTGGTTGGCGCACTCCATTGGAAAATACTCCTGTCACAGTTCCTGTGTTGTCGATAGAGAATGATTCCATATAACCCATTGGGTATCCGTCTTGTTTCACAGCTTTGGTTGTAAAATCAGAAGAGAACTGAGTGATTCCACCCACAAGACCTGCTTCTCCTAAGTTCAAACTGAATTTTTGAGCTGTTGGATTTCCTGGGATTCGGAAAGAAATATCTGCTTTTAGTTTTCCGGTGGTTTGGGAATCCACTCCATCAGAGACAGAAATGATTTTTCCATCAGGTGTAAAGGATACTTCGAGCTCTTGGTTTCCAGAAACTTTTGTGTTTTCCCCACCTGTTCCGCTTACATCCACGGAAACTTGGCTTGCATCTTCCAATTTAAAACGCATCTTCCATACGTTTTCTCTCATTTTGTAAAACTCAACTCCCATTTGGCGAGTGTTTCCAAGTTCATCATAAACATTAATGGATGTTACATGACCTCTTCTTTGACGAGGATCTGGATCATTGATATAACGTTGGATGTCTTCTTCTGTTGCGTCAGAAGGAACTGCAGCAACACTTGCATTGAGGTTGGATTGAAAGTCTACGTTTTGAGTGGCGCGAGCAGGTTCTTTAGAATAAAGAGGAATCATGATGTCTTCCAAAGATCCTGCGGAGTTGATGTATTTGTTTCCGCCATCATCCAAACGAGAATTCCAACCTTGTACTTTTAATCCGTTGGCAGGGTTTACATAAAATCCGTTTTTATCTACGTTGAAGGCACCAGCGCGAGTATAAAATTGTTTGTCTCCGTCTTTCACAACAAAGAATCCTTCACCGGATACAGCAACGTCAGTGTTCTTTCCTGTGGTTTGCAAAGCACCTTGCGTCATAATTTTATCGATAGCAGCGATGAGAGAACCAAGACCCACTTGTTTCGGGTTAGTTCCCCCGATCCTTTCGTTTGGTTCTGACGCACCTTGTAACTCTTGCGAGATCATATCTTGGAAGGTAACTCGCTCCGTTTTAAAACCGTGTGTGTTCACGTTGGAGATGTTGTTACCAATAACATCCATTCTTACTTGGTGGTTTTTCAATCCGGAAACTCCGGAGTAAAGTGATCTCATCATAACGTTATATCCTCTCTTTTTTTATCGACCTTTTTGAATTAATCCTGATAAGCTTCTTGTTTTTTTAATGTATTATTCGGAACGTTTGTCGCATTTGCTGGACGTTGGAATTCTGGTTCGGCTTTGAGAAGTGATGGGTCAGAAATCAAATTGATTTTTGCTACATCAAGCATCCTTCCATTCACACGGACATATGTTTTTCCTTCGTTATCAAAAAGAATGGCACCCGCAAGTCCTGTCACATCTTCACCAGTAACTAAATCTGGGCCAGAAACGATTTTACCAACTACCGAATAACTTTGTTTAGATTCCATTCTGGCAATTCCAGAAGAAATGTTTTTCATCTGTTCTAGAGATGAGAACTGGGCCATTTGTGCGATGAAGTCTTTGTCTTGCACTGGGTTTGTTGGATCTTGGTGAGAAAGTTGAGTGAGAAGGAGTTTTAAAAAATCATCCTTTCCTAGCTCCTTTTGTTTCTCACGAATTTCGATTCCTTTTAGCCCACTAGTTTCTTCTTTTTCTAACTGATCCAAATGTTTACGGATATTAAAGGTTCTATCCCCTTCAAAGTATTTGGTTCTAGCTGAGTTTTGTGTTGATATGTCTAACATTCCGTCTGGCATGGGATCCTCTATTTTTTCTATATTTGTTAGTGATTTATGCGAAAAATTCCAATGCTTTGGTTTCTTCTAAGCTTGCTGGACCAAGAAGTTCTACCCCTTCTTCTAACCCAAGGGAACTTTCGGCATTACGAAACCTTGCCGCTTCCACCATGGTTTGGTAGAGTTCATTTTGTTCTTTCCGATCAGTAAGTCCACTTCCATCATCCCATAAGTCGATGATGAGTGCTTGTAAGTCGAGACCAGATTCTTTTAAGTTTTCTTTGATGGTTTGGATTTCGTTTTGAAGGGACTTTTGTAGTTCTTCTGATTCGACAAGAATACGACCTTCCACTTTCTCACCATCCACAGTGACTTTTAAAGTAAGCCTTCCGTATTCTTTGGGATTCATTACGATTTCGGCACTAGACTTTCCATTTTGTACAATATCAAAACGAGCTTGTTTGATCAGCTCATCAATGTTTTGTTTGAGAACTGTTTCTTTTGGTTTCGTCGGTTTTTCTGCAGAACGAATCTCTTCTGCTTTCTGCATTGATTTTGTTTCTAAAGAAGAAAATTGAAATCCTTGTTTTGTTCCTCGTTCGTCAGAAGAACGACCACCCTCTTCTCCCGATTTTGCAGAAGAAGAATTTTGAAGGTTAGGAACAAAAGAAACTTCCGCCTGTTTTTGTTTCTCCGATGGAGTTTGAGTTTTAGAATCTTGTTTTTGGAATTCTTTATCTTTGATTCCGAGTGAACGAATCATTTTATCAGAATTTAAACTTTGATTTGATTTATCTTGTTCTGAAGAGACCTCTGCAGTCTCAGATCCGTTTTTTGTTTGTTTGCTAGATTTTAATTTTCCATCGGTTTTTCGAACAGATTGTTCGTTTGGAACGGATGTTCCTTCTACTTTTACTTCTTTGCCCTTAGCAAATACCAAATCAGAAACAACAGAACCCGAATGGATGGATTCTTTTTTCACACCTAAGGATTCCGGTTTTTCGTTTCTTTTTTGGTTCTCTAAAGATTTTTTCTCAGCCTTTGGGAAAAGAACCAAATTAGAATCTTTTTCAAAAAGCGATTTTGATTTTAAAGATGTTGGATCATTTTGTTTAGATAGTTTTTCAGCTTGGAAAAAATCCAATGCTAGTTTTTTTGCTTCATCCACAAAGGCAGTTCCTTCTTTAGGTGAATAAGCAATTGTTTTTTCTGCAGATTTTTGTAAGGAAAGTAATACTGTTTTTTCCTTCACAGCCATTTCATTCAGTTTGTTAGCGGAAACTAATGTTCTGTCCCAATCGGCGTGCGAGGCAACAAGCCCAAGACTATATTCCAACGCATCGCGATCTAAATCCTCTTCTTCAGTGGATTCTTCTGATTCTTCCTGAGAAGTAGATTCTTTGGAAATGGTTTTGTCTTTTTGAGATTCTGATAATGAATTTAATTCTTGTTTTGTTACATCTTCCGGTTTATGAATTTCCTGAGGACCAGAGGTCTCTTCTTTTTCACGGCCTATGGTTTTGTATTCCGAACCAGTTGTTTTTTTTTCAGAAAACACTTGGAACTCTCGTTCCAAAATTTCCCCAAAACTTTCTCGCACAGCCATCTGGTGGTTGTCAAAACCAGCAGGCTTGGATGCCTTCCCTTCAACTTGTGGGAATGGAATTACGTTTTGGTTTGGGGCTTTTACGTTCATAGGGTGCCTTCTCCCTTAAGGATCGAACTTCCCCAGATTTCCTTGAGAGAATTATCTTCTTCCTTTTCCGGTTTATGTCGGGAAGTGTCAAAAGATGGGTTTTACGAAATAAATTTCGTTTGACAAATATTCACTAAATTGGAGGATGATTCTGATTTATTAAACAAAAGGGCGCAAAAAATGAAAATTAACACTCTTATTTCGAAAATAAAACCAGGAATTTCTGCCATATTGTGCATTTTTTTAAGCTTTGGGACTCTCTCTTCCCTAGCTGCGGAATCCACTTTCCTCCATGTGTCCTTTGACCCCACAAGAGAATTATATGAAGAAATCAACAAAGCCTTCTTAAAAGAATGGAAGGCCAAAAAGGCGAGCGAATTTGCCATCCAACAATCCCATGGCGGATCGGGAAAACAAGCTCGTGCCGTGATTGACGGACTAGATGCTGATGTTGTGAGTCTTGCTCTTTCCTACGATATTGACAGTATCTCCACCAAATCAGGGTTAATTGATGCAAACTGGCAAAAAAAACTCCCAAACAATAGTGTTCCTTACTACTCGACCATTGTATTTTTAGTTCGTAAATCCAATCCAAAAAAAATCAAAGATTGGGACGACATTGTAAAACCAGGAGTTTCGATTATCACTCCCAACCCAAAAACCAGTGGTGGTGCTCGTTGGAATTATTTGGCAGCTTATGGATTTGCAAAACGTAAATACAAATCGGATGAAAAAGCCACTGAGTTTGTGAAAGCCCTTTTTAAAAACACATCCGTTCTTGACACTGGAGCTCGCGGATCCACAACAACTTTTGTGCAAAGAGGAATTGGGGATGTTCTCATCACTTGGGAAAATGAAGCAAAACTTTCTTTAGATGAGGAAAAGAGATCTGGCAAAAACACTTTAGAGGTTGTGTATCCGTCAGAATCCATCAAAGCAGAAACTCCAGTAGCAGTAGTCACAAAAACTGCGACTGAAAAAGGCAATTTGGAAAAAGCGACTTCCTATTTAGAATTCCTATATACAAAAGAAGGGCAGTCGATCATCGCAAAACATTTTTTTAGACCAACAGAAGCCACTGTTGCAAAAGCTTCTGCGAAAGAATTTCCCAATATTAAATTATTTTCCCTATCCGATTTAGGGGAAACTTGGGATTCTGCTCAGAAAAAACATTTTGCAGATGCTGGTGTCTTTGATGCCATCTACAAAACTAAGTAAAATATGCTTATCGAAACGCGGCCGTATAAAAAAACACATTTAGGAATCAGTTTAGGACTGACAGTTTTTTATTCGTCTGCGGTTGTAGTGATCCCCCTTCTCGGACTCTTTTTCCATTCCCTTGGGATTGGAGTCTCTGGAATCTTAGAAGTATTCTCTGATGAAAGAATTCGCTCGGCACTTTTTTTAAGTTTCAGTGTGGGTTTTATCTCTGCTCTCATCAATCTCTTTGTGGGATTTTTATTTGCTTGGGTTCTTGTTCGTTATAACTTTCCTTTTAAAAAGTTACTCGATACCTTAATTGATTTACCGTTTACCTTACCGACTGCTGTGGCTGGGATTGCTCTCACGACCATTTATTCACAAAATGGAATCATTGGATCCTATTTTGATCAGTGGGGAATTAAAATTGCCTACACACCTATTGGGATTGTGATCGCACTTGTTTTTATTGGATTTCCTTTTGTAGTACGAACTGTACAACCTGTGATTGAAGAATTACCCAAAGAATTAGAAGAAAGTGCACGCTGTCTTGGTGCGACTCCCTTCCAAACTTTTTATAAAGTATTACTTCCTGAACTTTGGCCTTCCCTTCTTGCAGGAACAGGAATGGCATTTGCTCGGAGTATCGGAGAATACGGATCTGTTGTTTTTATTTCTGGAAACATTCCTGGAAAAACGGAAATCCTTCCCCTTCTCATTGTCACCAAACTAGAACAATACGAATACGAAAAAGCCACTTCCATTGCTCTAGTGATGTTACTCACATCTTTTGTTTTTATGTTTTTGATTAATTTACTCCAAGAAAGGGCTTCTAAAAAATTATCATGAAAAGTAAGATATTCCCTATTTTTCTTGTGATTTTGGCCTATTTCTTTGCTGGGATCATTCTGATTTTGCCCATCTACACTGTATTTTCAGAAGCATTTTCGGAAGGATATATAAAGTATATCGAATCCATCACTGGAGAATATGCTCTTTATGCGATTGGACTCACCGTCAAAGTTTCTGTTGTTTCTGTGATTTTAAATACAATCTTTGGTGTGACAGCGGCATTTACGATCACAAGATTTAGTTTTCCTGGAAAAAATATTTTGGTCACCATCATTGATTCTCCTTTTGCTGTTTCTCCTGTGGTATCGGGACTCATCTTTTTATTGTTATTTGGAAGACAAGGTTACTTTGGAGATTTTCTTTCCACACATGGAATCAAAATAGTATTTAATACTCCGGGCCTTATCCTTGCCACCGTTTTCATTACTTTCCCATTTGTGGCCCGGGAACTAGTTCCCCTTATGCAAAGCCAAGGAAGAGAAGAAGAGGAAGCTGGATTGTTACTTGGTGCCAGTTTTTTCCAACTCCTCAGACGAGTCATCCTTCCCAATATCAAATGGGGTTTGTTATACGGGATCATTCTTTGTAATGCAAGGGCTATGGGTGAGTTTGGAGCGGTATCAGTTCTCAGTGGACATATCCGAGGAAAAACAACAACACTTCCCCTTCATATAGAAATGTTATACAATGAGTTTGATTCGGTAGGTGCCTTTTCCTGTGCCACCTTACTTGTGTTTCTCTCTCTTCTCACACTCATCTTTAAATTGATTTTGGAAAAACGAACTGCGAGTAAGAACAATGCCGATTGAAATTAGTAATGTCAATAAAACCTTTGGGTCGTTCACCGCTCTAAAAGATGTTAACCTCTCCATTCCTGATGGAGAACTTGTGGCTCTTCTTGGTCCTTCAGGATCTGGAAAAACCACCTTACTTCGCATCATCGCGGGTCTCGAAGAACCATCTTCGGGAAAGGTGGAATTTGTAGGAGAAAACCTTTCCACATCCAAAATCCAAAATGGCGAAGTGGGATTTGTTTTCCAACATTACGCCCTCTTTCGTCATATGACAATTGCCGAAAACATAGCGTTTGGTTTGGAAGTAAGGCCCAAACATTTAAGACCTTCCAAAAAAGAAATTCAGGAAAAAGTTTCAAAGCTCCTCACCCTCATCCAATTAGAAAAATTTCACAATCGTTACCCTCATGAATTGTCGGGAGGCCAACGACAACGAGTGGCCCTTGCCCGCGCCCTTGCCATCGAACCAAAATTTTTATTACTGGATGAACCCTTTGGTGCTCTTGATGCTAAAGTCAGAAAAGAACTAAGAAACTGGCTACGTCGTCTCCATGATGAAATCCACATAACAAGTGTTTTTGTCACGCATGACCAAGAAGAAGCTTTGGAAGTCAGCGATCGAATTGTGATCTTAAACCAGGGTCAGTTGGAACAAGTAGGAAGCCCTGACGAAGTCTACAACAAACCCAAGTCCCCTTTTGTGTTTCACTTCCTTGGAGATGTGAATCTTTTCCATGGACGAATCGAAGAAGGAACCACAAAAATTGGGAATTTAGCCCTCGATAGCACAGAACACCAAGATGTAAAAGAATCGGTGGCTGTAGCTTATGTTCGTCCTTACGATGTGGAAATCGTTCGGGAATCCGACCAAGGGATCGCTGCCGAAATCCAATACATCCATTCCACAGGAAGGAATGTGCGTGTGGAACTAAAACGAGTCGACACGGGAACTCTCATCGAGTCTGTACTCGAACAGGAAACCTACCGTCTTTTGAACCTTTTGCCTGGCGAGACCGTCTATCTGAGGATTAAAAAAGCAAAAGTTTACGTAGAAGACTTCTCTATCTAATATTTTCCGCTAATATAGTTTACAAATCGTCCAATATACAAAACATTGGACGCTAGGATTGGAAAAAATGGGAAATTTGGAAGTTTTGACAGAAACCTATACCTCCCTCTCCCTGGAACAGGGCTTACGACAACTCAGTTTGGATTTTCCCGGAAAAGTTGTCTTTACCACGAGTTTCGGACTGGAAGACCAGGCCATCACTCATGCGATACTTGCAAACCAAATCGAGATTCGGATTGCAACTTTGGACACTGGGCGCCTCTTCCAAGAAACCTATGATGTTTGGCAAAAAACAAACGTCCGTTATGGGGCAAAAATTGAAGCCTTTTATCCAAACGAAAAAGAAATCCAACACTTTGTGCAAGAGAATGGCCCTAATGCCTTTTATGATTCCCAAGATTTAAGAAAGGAATGTTGTCGAATTCGTAAACTCGTTCCCCTAGATGCCATTTTGAAAGACACAGAAGTTTGGGTCACTGGACTCCGAAAAGACCAATCAGGATTTCGAACAGAGATGTCTATTTTTGAAACAGATACCCAAAGAAATTTAATCAAATACCAACCGCTACTATTATGGTCCTTCGAAGATACTTGGAAGTATATTAGAGAACATAATGTACCATACAATGTCTTACACGATAAAGGTTTTCCAAGTATAGGTTGTGCTCCTTGTACACGAGCCATTGAACCTGGAGAAGACTTTCGTGCTGGAAGGTGGTGGTGGGAACAAGAATCGAAAAAAGAGTGCGGCTTACACTGGGTAGACGGCAAACTCACACCGAAAAAAGGATAATACCAAAATGACCGATTTACATCGACTTTCCCATTTAGACCAACTTGAATCGGAAGCCATTTATATTTTACGAGAAGTTGCAGCACAATTCGAAAGACCTGCCCTGCTTTTTTCAGGAGGAAAGGATTCGATTTGTTTAGTGCATTTAGCATTAAAAGCCTTTCGACCTGGAAAATTTCCATTTCCTTTAGTTCATATCGATACAGGACATAACTTTGATGAGGCGCTAAAATTCAGAGATGATTTAGCAGAACGAACTGGAGAAAAACTCATTGTACGTTATGTACAAGATTCCATCGACCAAGGGAAAGCGGTCGAAGAAAAAGGAAAGTTCCCTAGCCGGAATGCCATCCAAGCAGTGACCCTCCTTGATACCATCGCTGAATTTAAGTTTGATGCTTGTATTGGTGGAGCTCGTCGGGATGAAGAAAAAGCTCGTGCCAAAGAAAGAATTTTTTCTGTGAGAGATGAATTTGGATCTTGGGATCCCAAACTCCAACGCCCTGAACTTTGGAATATCTATAATGGTAAAATCCATGTGGGTGAAAACGTTAGGGTATTTCCAATCAGTAACTGGACAGAACTTGATGTTTGGGAATACATTCGAAAAGAAAACATTGAACTTCCTTCCCTTTATTTTTCTCACCAAAGAGAAATCGTATGGCGAGAAGACCTAGTGTTTCCAGTATCAAAGTTCATCTCCTTAGACAATTCTGACAAAGTGGAAACTAGAACCGTTCGTTTCCGTACTGTTGGTGATATGACTTGTACAGCGGCCGTAGAATCAGAAGCCAATACAATTGATGATATCATTCGTGAAATTCAAATTTCGAGAACGACAGAAAGAGGATCTCGATTGGATGACAAACGTTCCGAAGCAGCGATGGAAGATAGAAAAAAAGGCGGATACTTTTAATGGATATTTTACGTTTTATTACAGCAGGAAGTGTGGATGATGGGAAGTCAACTCTCATTGGACGATTGTTATACGATAGTAAATCCATTTTCCAGGACCAACTAGAAGCCATCGAAAAAGCAGGACAAGTCAATGGCCAAATCAATCTAGCACTTCTTACCGATGGATTAAAAGCAGAACGAGAACAAGGGATCACCATCGACGTTGCTTATAAATATTTTTCGACACCAAAAAGAAAGTTTATCATTGCCGATGCTCCGGGCCATGTGCAATACACAAGAAACATGGTGACAGGTGCTTCGAACTCTGATCTTGCCATCATTTTAATTGATGCTAGAAAAGGAGTCATCGAACAAACATACCGCCATTCCTATATTGTATCCCTACTTCGGATTCCTTACGTTGTTGTTTGTGTTAACAAAATGGACTTAGTGGATTTTTCTGAAGAAGTGTTTTTAAACATCCAAAAACAATATTTAGAATTTGCAAAAGACTTAGATTTAAAATCCATCCACTTCCTTCCTATCTCAGCACTGAACGGGGACAATGTGGTAGATCTATCCACTTCCATGCCTTGGTGGAAAGGAAATTCCCTTCTTGGATTTTTAGAAGGAATTGAAATTCATACAGAAGAAGAATCACCTGCTCCAAGATTTCCTGTGCAAAATGTAATCCGTCCTCAAACAACTGAATACCATGATTACAGAGGTTATGCGGGTCAAATCCGTAGTGGCCATTTCACCGTAGGTGATTCTATCATTGTTTTGCCTAGCGGACTCAAATCAAAAATCAAAGCCATCGATACCTATGCCGGTTCGATCCAAACTGCTTACGCTCCCATGTCAGTCACCATTCGATTGGAAGATGAAATTGATGTGAGTCGTGGAGATATGCTCGTAGTGAGCGGTCAAGAACCGACGACTTCACAAGATTTAGAAGCTCATATTTGTTGGATGGACCAAAAGGCAATGACACCGGGCTCCAAGTATCTCCTCCGACAAACTACCAATGCGGTGAAGGCTTCCATTCGTTCTTTGGAATACCGAGTGGAAACAAGCACCCATGAAAAGAAAGAACAGACAAGCCTGGCCTTAAATGAAATTGGGAAAGTGACCATCCGAACGGCAAAACCTGTGGCCTATGACCCTTATTCCAAAATCCGCGGGACGGGAAGCTTCGTTTTAGTGGATGAAGGTACCAATCAAACCGTAGCAGCCGGAATGCTATTGTAGAAATTTAGTTCAATATAGCAGATTTTTTCTTGATATAATACTGCCAGTTTCGCTAAGCTGACAGTATTATGACTCAGTCCACCGCTACCCAAACAAAATGGATCCGTAAATCTTTTATCGGGGAGACCAAACTTCCCCTTGTCTACGAGCCCTCTGAAGAAAAGGAATTAGTAGACCTTACAAAGTGGATCCAGAAAAACCAAAAAGAATGGAGAGAGGATTTAGAGACCCACGGGGCCATTCTCTTTCGTGGTTTTCCTGTTCATGAAGCAACTGACTTCCAATCCATCCTCTTTGCGACAGAGGAAAAAAAGTTGGGTGAGTTTTATTTAGGAACATCGCCCAGGGACCAGGTCGTCAAACATGTGTTTACTGCAAGTGAACTCCCACCCCACTACCCAATCATGCAACATGCCGAGATGAGTTTTCTCGACAACCCACCGAAACTATTATTTTTTTATGCAGAAAAAGCCTCAGAAACAGGTGGTGAAACTCCTCTCACCGATCTTAGAGATATTTATAAGGATATAAACCCAAAGATCAAAGAAAAAATAGAAAACCACGGAATTCGTTACAGAAGGCGCTATGATGGTCCATCCCAAAAAGCAAGGTTCTCTTTATGGAAAACAAAACGTTGGGACGAAATGTTTGGAACGACAAACCTAGAAGAAGTAAAAAAGATCTCAAAACAAAATCGATTTCAATTAGATTGGTTTGGAAAGGATTCCTTAACCATTACCAACGAACAATCGGGATTTCGAGTTCATCCAGAAGCAAAGACAATCGCTTGGCACAATCATTCCCAAACGTTTCATTACCAAGCAGCTGTGAGTGAAGTGTGGAAAATTTTTAAAAAACAAAAAACAATTCGTTCTCTTGGTGTAGCACTTTTACTCACTCTTCTAACAACCATCAAACGAATTGCCGGATCAGAGTCGCATGATGTACATGTTACCTATGGAAATGGAGAAGAAATTTCGGCAAATGAAATGAAATCCATCTCTGATGTTTTTTGGAAACATTTAGTCGCCATTCCTTGGCAAACAGGAGATGTCCTCATCATTGACAATTTATCTGTTTCTCATGGAAGGCTTCCCTTTACTGGTCCCCGCCGAATTCTCGTAGGATGGTCTGATTAAATGGATATCAATTCAGTTCGTCTCAATTTTAACAAAGACTCGGTGTATTTAATCAATGCACTGGTTGGATTTATTATGTTTGGTATTGCTCTAGAATTAAAACTCCAAGATTTCAAACATCTTTTGCGTTATCCCAAACCAGCGTTTGTTGGTCTTTTTAGCCAATATATATTGTTACCAGTGGCAACCCTTCTCATCATTTGGGTGGTGAACCCACACCCAGGTCTTGCTTTAGGAATGGTGCTTGTGGCAGCATGTCCTGGTGGAAATATGTCCAACTTTTTTACCCATTTGGCAAAAGGGAATTTAGCACTCTCAGTGAGTCTCACAACCTTTTCTTCTGCCTTTGCCTTTCTCTTAACTCCTATTGGATTTTTCTTTTGGGGGAATTTACTTCCTCTCACTCGTGAATATCTCAAATCCATTTCGGTAAGTCCTTATGAGATATTGGTTTCCATCACTGTCCTACTCGTTGTTCCACTGATACTCGGAATTCTCTTCCAAAAACTATTCCCTAAACTGACTCATACTGTGAAACGAGCAGTGCAAAGGATCTCCATTTTATTACTCGCTTTCTTTATTGTGGGAGCACTTGTTACCAATTGGAAATTCTTTAAAGAATACATCCACCTTCTCTTTGGTCTTGTTTTTATCATGAACTTGGCTGGGCTTTCTCTTGGGTATTATTTTGGGAAACTTTTCAGATTGCCACTTAGTGATAGAAAGACAATCGCCATTGAAACGGGAATTCAAAATTCAAGCCTCGGCCTTGCGATCGTTTTTAGTTTCTTTGATGGACTCGGTGGGATGGCAATGATTTGTGCTTGGTGGGGAATCTGGCACCTGTTAGCCGGTGCCGCAATTGCTACTTATTGGAATAAAACTGCCCCGAAGGGATTGGAATCTTAGTTTAAGATTCCAATCCGATTGATATAATCTCCAAAAGATTCTTTTGTATTTCTTTCTTTTGCAAACTTTCCAAAGAGTCCATCCAATTCGGATAGAATTGCCGCCTCATCTAAATCTTCTTTGTATTTACGATTGAGTCGGTATCCTTCGGCATCTGCACCTAAGTGTAAATTGTATTTTCCATACGAAGTTCCCACAAGACCAATCTCGGAAATATAAGGCCTTGCACATCCATTCGGACAACCTGTCATTCGGATGGACACTGGTTCCTCTGCCAATCCATGTTTTCCAAGGATGGGCTCAATTTTATCAATCAGGCTTGGTAGGTATCGTTGTCCTTCCGCTAGAGCCAAAGAACAAGTGTTTAATGCCACACAAGCAATGGAGTTTTTACGTATTGGTGAAATTTCACTTGTTTTTCTGTGTACACCGAACTTTACAAGAATGGATTCAATGAGGTCCTTATCTTTTGGAAAAATATCAGAAAGAATTAGGTTTTGGTTACAAGTAAATCGGAATGTGGCACGTCTTGTTTTAGAAACTTCCAAAAGTGCTGTTTTTAAATTATAACCATGTTCATCACAAACACGACCATTCTCTACAAAAACCGTATAATGCCAGTTACCTGCCACGTCTTGTTTCCAACCAAAATCATCAGATCTTTGAGTGAATTGATAATCTTTTGCTGGTTCAAAACTAATCCCCACACGTTTTTCCACTTCTCGTTTATAGAACTCAACACCTAAGCGGTCCAAAGTATATTTTAAACGAGAAAGTTTTCGATCTTCTCTATTTCCAAAATCCCTTTGAACGGTAACGATTTCATAAACAACTTTTAGGATATCTTTTTTAGGTATAAATCCAAATACAGTTCCCACTCTTGGGTATGTGTCTGGATTTCCATGAGTGGTTCCAAGCCCGCCACCCACTGCTACGTTAAAACCGATGAGTTGTCCATTTTCAATGATAGCGATGAGACCAATATCATTTGTGAAAAGATCCACATCGTTGTAAGGAGGGATTGCAATCGCAATTTTAAACTTACGAGGAAGGTATACATCTTTATATAAAGGATCTTCTGGTTCTTCTTTTTCTGCTAAAAGGTTTTCATCGAGCCAAATCTCGTAATAGGCTCTTGTTTTTGGTAATAAAGATCTGCTGATTTCGCCTGCATATCCGAAGACTTCTTTGTGTAAGGGGCTAGTAGCTGGATTTGATGTACAAGTTACGTTACGATTCACATCCCCACATGCCGCAATGGAATCCAAAAATACAGAATCAAATGCTTTGATGGTTGGTTTGATTTTTGATTTTAAAATTCCATGGAGTTGGACTGTTTGGCGAGTTGTGATTTTGATTGTGCCAGTAGAGTTTTCTCCTGCCACATTGTGTAAAGCTTCCCAATGCACTGGCCCAATCATCCCACCTGGAATTCGCAGCCGAATCATAAAGGAATAGAGACGTTCTAATTTTTTCGCCGCACGTTCTTCTCTACGATCCCTGTCATCTTGTTGGTACATTCCATGAAACTTAAGTAAGAGTTGGTCATCAGAACGTAAAGAGCCCGTATGTTCATCTTTCAAACTCAAAGAAAGAGTTCCTCTTAAACCCCGACTCAGACGTTTTACTTTTTCTGCTATTGTTTCTTTTTTTTGTTCTGTCATGGTTCCCTCAGTAAACGTCCTTAATGTAGCGACCAGCTTCTTCTAATTCTTTTAAATAATCGGAAGCATCTTTTCCTGTATCAAATGTTCTTTCTTTTAAAATTTCAATGAGTTTGCTGTCGACATCCTTACTCATTGGATCTTTTGAACCACAAAGATAAATCACTGCACCATTTTCAATCCACTTCAAAAGTTCTGATGCATTTTCACTCATTCGGTCCTGCACATAAACTTTTTGTTTTGTATCACGAGAGAAAGCAGTATTTAACTTATGTAATACGCCAGTGTCCATAAGTTCTAAAAGTTCTGTTTGGTAATAAAAATCGGAGACAAAATTTCTTTCTCCAAATATTAACCAATTTTTTCCGTTCCCCGAATTTTGTTCTCTTTCAAATAAAAAACTTCGAAAGGGAGCAATTCCTGTTCCAGGTCCTATCATAATGATATCTGTATCAGGACTTGGCAATCGGAAGGAATTATTTCTTTGGATAAAGAAAGGAACCACATCCCCTTCTTTTAATTCTGACAAATATCCAGAACAAAAACCAGTTTTGATTCCTGTAAAGGTTTCAATTTCAACTTCTGCTACCGTGAGGTGAACTTCATCTTCTCCATGAGCCGAAGGACTGGAAGCGATCGAATAGTATCTGGGAACAATCGGTTCCAAAATATCTACTAAAGATTGGAGTTCGAGTTTTTTTTCAGAAGGATTTAAGGTTAATAAAACATCCAAATCCAATTTACCAGAAGGGATTTCTTTTCCGATTAGTCCTGCATATTTTTGAATGACTCTGTCGGGCAAAAATCGAACTGAAACTTTTTTACGAAATAAATCGTATGCCATCCATGTTTCGCCTTTATACGTAACACGAGTTTCACGATCTGTTTTTAATAAAGATAGAATACGATTTACTTCATCATCACGATTGTAAGCAAGAAATCCTGCACTGTCTCCAGGAAGATAGTCAATTGGTACTGTGGTTTTAATTTCTATATGTCTTGTGGATTTAGTAGCACCAATATCATTTAGAACAATATTCGTAATTACAGAACCCTCATACACAATCTTTCCACCAGACGTTGGTTTTGCCACCTGGCTTTGTGATTGTTTTGGGCTTTGGGTCGTGGCAGTTTTGGAATGAGCATTCAGTTTTGCAATGAGTTCACTCATCCATGGTTTTGCTACCAAATCAAAATCCACATCACATTTACCTAATGGTTGGATGCGTTCTGCACCTAATTTTGCAAGCATTGAATCTACATCTTCGCCAGTTTGACAAAAAAGAGGATAACTTGTATCACCTAACCCAAGCACTGCGAACTTTACCTTAGATAAGGATTCTTTAGTATCTGTCAAAATTTGAATGAAAGGTTTTGCTGCTTGTGGTGGTTCCCCATCACCGTGAGTGGATACTACGACAAATAAATATTCTTCTTCTTTTAGGTCTTTGGCTTTATAAGTATCTGTGCTTTTTAATTTAGCAGAAACACCTAGTTCTTTTAATTTTTTAACAAGTTCTGTTCCTAATTTCTTAGAGTTCCCTGTTTCTGTACCGTAAACCACGCTGCATTGGATCGGCTGAGCTTTTAAATTTCCGTGTAAAGGGTCTCCACCTGAATCAATGCTCACGGGAGGGGTGAGAGAAACATCGACGCTCCCGCCAATGCTTGCCTGCGTCAGGGCAGACAAATACCCAGACATCCACACCCATTCGTCTTTTGTGGATTCCTTCAGTAACTGTAAAAATCGATTGCGTTTCTCATCGGATAGCATAAAAACCTATTTTTGATTTGGATTCCAGTAAAACATCCAAAAAGTCTGATAAATTGAATCTTTCCCCAGAGATACACCCCAAGTAAACCAAAAAAATGGAGATTTTGTAGAAATAATTAGCCAATCACTTGACTATTTCTAGCAATATCGCAAGATATAACAGATATGTCCTCCAATAAGACAGAACAGGGATTTGTTAGTTTTGTGAGCGGTGGCCCGGGCCCCGTTGATCTTTTGACCCTCCGTGGCCGTCGCCGCATCGAATCCGCCGATGTCATCCTCTACGATGCACTCCTCGATCCCGAATTCTTAGACTTATTTCCTGAAGAAGCCCAAATCCTTTATGTAGGAAAAAGGGCGAGTGAACATGCTCGCACCCAAACGGAAATCAATTCGCTACTAGTGGAATTTGCTAGCGCAGGAAAACAAGTGGTTCGCCTGAAAGGGGGTGATGCTTCCATTTTTGGTAGACTCGCAGAAGAAATTCAAAGTTTAGAAGAAGCAGAGATACCATTTGAAGTGATCCCTGGAGTCAGTTCTGTGACAACGGGTGTGGCTGAATTAGGTGTGTCACTTACCGTAAGAGGTGTCTCAAGGCAGATCATCATTTTGGATGGTCACACCATTTTAGAAGATGAACGCAGTTGGATGGGAATGGAGAATTTCCTCGGAACCATTGCCATTCTCATGGGAAGTAAAAAGACAAAGGAACTGGCAGAACGATTGATCCAAAAAGGAATCGCAGGTAAGACCCCGATTGTTCTTGCCGAAAATGTAGGAAGAGGAAATCCAATCTATAATATATCGACTCTCGCAGAAACTGCGTTAGATGGAATTCCAAAAAAATCCAATGGTCCAGGAATTCTTTATGTAGGTGAAGCCATACGACCTTTACTCAATCGAAAAGAAAAATTAAATTCCCATACACTTCTGAGTTTGTTTGCAGAATGAAATTTAAAAAATACCCTATTTTTTTAAATTTAGAAAACAAAAACATCCTAATTGTTGGAGGTGGTAATGCTTGTCTTGAAAAACTATATGGCCTTGAGCATACAGGTGCCAAAATTCAAGTTATCTCCATTGAGTTGAGTGATGAAGTAAGATCCTTTTTAAGAAAATACCCCGAAATCAAAACAGAAGAACGACCAGTTAAAGAAGAAGACTTAAACCATAGTGATATTATTTTTTTAGGAACAAGTGATCCAGAAACTAACCAAAAGTTTAGAGCCCTAGCCAAAGAAAAAGGCACCTGGGTAAACTCTGTCGACGATCCCAAAAATTGTGATTTTTATTCTTCTTCAACTGTATCTGTTGGCCCTATCCAATTTGCAATTTCTACCGATGGAAAATTTGCAGGAATATCTTCTACGCTGCGAAAACTTTTTGAAGAAGTTCTTCCAGAAGAGGATCATGAACTAATGGAAACTCTTTTTGAAATGAGAAGGAAACTAAAGGAAATCCTTCCTGACCATCAGGAAAGAAGACTTGCCTTAAAAGAAATCATTCAAAATTTAAACTCGAAATACTTTCACAAATCTTAGTTGGACTCGGGATAAATCTGAATCGTAGTAAGAGGATGTTCGTTAGACCAAACAGAATGTAAGGGAATATTTACAATCATCTTTTCACTGCTATCAAGTCTTGCTGTCCACTCGCCCGGAGTTCTTGGTTCTGAAAACTTTACTTTTTTAATTGGGAAAGGAAACTGAATTTCGATCTGTATAAATTCAACCAGTGTATTGAAACGAAGTAAATCATCTCGGAGTTTAGCTTCGTTCAAAATAGAATTAATTTCATCTCGATTGATTTCTAGTGCAGACAAAAGAGGAGAAGTTTTACTCGTATCAACAACAAGTTGGATTTCATGGATTTGTTCTTCCGTAAACTCAATCAATCGAAATCCCGGTGGAAGGATATGTGTATAATCTTTAAAACGATAAGCCCTTTCTTTGATACTAATCTCAAGTTCTCCTGTTGCCACAAGCCCAGTTCCGAAAGGCAATCCAGAAGTTTTTTTTGTGATTTTTTTCTGATACAAAACCAAGTCACCCGAACGATCGGGTTTGATCTTTATTTTGATATTCCCACCGGCGCAGGCACAAAACAATAGGCAGAATAATAAGGTTGGTGGTATCAGTTTCATATCACCAATGGAAACACTGGCACTCAGTTTACAGAACTAAAAAATGATCTATCCAAAACAGTTTCACGGAAAAGCAAAAGATATTTCGCTAGAATCCCACTATTATAACCGTTTTTCCAAAGAAATTCGATTAAATTGTAATATTTATTATTCCATTACCCTCATCACTCCAGATATTCCAATGCGGGAAATCGACTTCCTTGTGGTCTCTCCTTACGGAGTGATTACGGTCGAACTCAAAAATGGAAAGTGGAGACAAAAAAAAGGTGAATGGGAATTTTATAACGTAAGAGAGAGAGATTGGAAACCGGTTGAAGGGAAGTCATACTCAAATCCAATTGAACAAGTCCAAACCCAAAGGGATCTAATCCGCGAATTTTTTAAAAACCACAACCAACTTACCGATTTATTTCCAGTAGATTATTATGATAGTGCCATATTCTTTTTAAAAAACGAAAGAAAAGAATTTCATTTACCAAACGATATGCACCTGTATGTGTTTGGTGGAAAAGAAGTAGAGGATGACATTGATTTAAATTCTATTTTAGAATCCATCCTCTTTCGATACAACAGAGAACCTCTACCGGAATCGGTTTTAGTGAAAGCTCATGAAATTATTAAAAAAAACCTAAACTTCTTTCAAACCTTCCGATCTCAAAAAGAAAAAGAAGAGGAAAATTTATTATTTTTTACTAAGGAACAGTTTCAACTTGTTGAAGGGATCAACAATTATTCTCATAATATAGTTTTTGGTAGCACTGGTTCAGGAAAATCAATTCTTGCTGGTGAATTGGCATTACAAAACGCACGGGCAGGGAAAAAAGTTTTATTATGGCAAGGTGCAAAAGCACTCTACGAAATTTGGAAAGATGAGTTAGCCAATATTCCAGAACAAAACAATATTGAACTTATAACAAATATTAACGAAATCAATCACAACAATATTGATCTTTTGATTGCGGATGGAATTGAAGATATTTTAGATCAGAAACCAGAAACAGAAGTTTTATTATTTTTATCAAAATATTTTTGGGAACATAAAAATTGGATCCTTTTTATATCCCGTCAATTTAAGTATATGACTTCGCCAATGTTAGATTACTGGAATTCCCTTCCTGTTCATATATGGGATATCAAACGAAACATCAGGAATTCACCAGAAATTGTCAACTTTGCCAATGCCTTACTCAATGATTTTTCTGAATCTCCAATTCAAAACCATCTTTCAGATATCCAATTTATAAAAAATGACGAGGATCTCTCTGACCAAATTAGATGGTGCTTTGGATATGCAAAAAAAGTTTTAGAAGTAGAAAACGATGAAATCGTAGTCATCTACAAATCAGAAGAATACATTAAAGAGACCGGATTAAAACAATTCCTAAATGAAAATGGTATGCGTCATTATTCTGCAAAGGAATTTGTTGGAATGGAAGAAACCTGTGGGATTTTCATCGGTTTTGAAAATTGGAACCAAACAGAAACAAGAACAACTCTAGCAGAAACCATTTTGAAAATCAGAAGTTTAGTTTGTGTATTTTATCCACCTAACGAAGAAGAAGTGATACAATCCATTTTAAAAAAAGGTGACTCTGGCCCATAAGCCGGATTCTGTTCTATGCGATCATTTATCTGATGCTCTCTACCCACAACCTGGCGGGACATGCTCGTAGCGGTTGATTACTTGAGATTGCACATCGGAGGGTTTACCCGCCTCTATTTTCACAAATAGAGCGGTGGGCTCTTACCCCACCGTTTCACCCTTACCTACCAAAGATAGGCGGTTTACTTTCTGTTGCACTTTCCGTCCCTTGGATTCCATTTCTAGAACCCAAAAGCCCAAGTGTTACTCGGTCCGATTGTCCCCTAGTGTCCGGACTTTCCTCCCCTTTCCTTCCGGCAGGAAGGAAAAAGGCGATCGCTCGGCCAGAGTCAGTTTCATTGGAAACTCAGGTTCGATATCGTCTATGAGTATTTATTCCAATTGGCACAAATTATGCACATTAGAGTTTGAAGGGAGTCAGTGAGGCACCAATTGTATGATCAAATACCAAATTGCTATACTATTCATCATTTCTTTTGGTTTGCATGCAAATCCCCTCCTCGATGAATCTCCAGAAGACATCCTCCGCAGTGCGAGGCTTTCTCGCATCCCATCTCTCATCCTGAGTCTGGAAGAAAGAGCGATTGTCAAAATGGAAAGTAACGACCTACTTTCTGCCAGAGAAGACCTAAAAAAAGCCATTCAACTCAAACATGCGATTGGAATGAAAGAGTCAGAAGGAAACGCAAGCCTACTCTTGCAGATATCCAAGTTGGAATCCCGTTTAGGGAATCGATGTGAGGCCAACCAATACTCTCATTTAGCGAAACGAATTGCCCTCCGTATCGGCGTAAACCTTGGAGCAGTTGCTTTTGACCGAGCCGTTATACCCGAGAACAGAAAACCTGATGGTTGTGTCGAAGTATCCTGGTTAAAAGAGTAAGTGACTTACCAAAGAAAGCAAGTATCCAAAGATACCGACTTTCTTTAGTAACACAATTTCGATAGTTACCAACTTTCTAAGGAAAATCCATAACCTAAAAAAAATCAAATCGATCCACTTTACCTTTACCTATTCTTTTTGGAATTTTAAAGAAGCGGAGTTTACACAATATCGCAAACCAGTTGGCTTTGGCCCATCGGGGAAAACATGCCCAAGATGCGCGCCACAGTTTTGACAATGGATCTCGGTTCGCACCATCCCATGGCTTTGGTCTGACTCGGTTGCCACTGCTTCCTTGCGAACTGGTTCATAGTAACTAGGCCAGCCACTACCAGAATCATATTTTGCATTCGAAGAAAACAACGCTTCACCACAACAAACACAAAGATAAGTACCTTGTTCTTTATGTTCATAGTATTCACCAGTAAACGGGCGTTCGGTGCCTTTTTCTCTAGTGACTTGGTATTGTAAGGGAGTGAGTTTTTCTTTCCAATTTTCTTCGTTCTTCATAAACCAATCCTTATTAATTGAGACTAAGTTTCAATATCATATTTTATTTTTTTAGAGACTGACAATCTTGTGACAGTTGGAACTTTGTATTTGATAGAATAAAATTATGTGGTCGAACCTGATTCTATTACATTCAAATGATCCAGTAGGCAACCCTTTAGACGATGATGGTTTAGAGGTTTGGCAAACATGCCAAAGAAATATTGCATTCGGCGATCGTCGTCTATTTCCCATTGCTGAATCCGAACGTTTTTACAAAGGTTACGAAGTTTTTCATGGATTTGAAGCTTACCGATTTTTACTCGAAGTGGTTTCCGGCTTACGATCGAAATTATTCGGAGAATCAGAAATCCAAGCACAGTTTCGCGATCGTTTTCGGGAAGAAAAAGTAACTGAGTCTACATTTGCACTTTCTCTCTTACGGTTACGAGACCAAATTTTAGAACACACAAAACAAATTCGTTCCAAATACCTTACGGGACTTGGAAGACAAACTTATGGAAGTGTAGCTGAGTCATATATACAAAAACACAAATCCGTTACCTTACTTGGGACTGGAAAACTTGCGACATCCATTCTTCCTTATCTCATTTCAAAAGACAAAGAAGTGAGACTCATTGGTCGAGACCAAACAAAATTAAACGAGTTACAAAAAGAATTTCCAATCACTACTCATCACTGGGAAGATTACCAGCCGGGAGAAGAAGCTATTGTCATCGCTTCAAGTTTTTTACCGTTTAACTGGGATTTCATGATAGAAAGTTCCTCTTTCATTTTAGATTTTAGAGAGACAGCAATCAAAAACCATAATTATAAAAACTACATTCCTCTATCACAAATTTTAAGTGATCTCCAAGAAACGGACGAACAAATCCAATCAGTTAAAATGGATTTACAGTTTTTTCTAACGGAACTCACAAGGGAACGGGAGGAAGAACAAATACATATTATGAATGGATGGGAAGATTTACTTGTCTGATATCATCAAAATAGGAGGAAGGTCCTCCCTTCTTTCTCGAATTCAAATTTTTTCCGTAACCAAAGCACTCCGACAAAAAAACAAAACAAAAGAATTCCAAACTGTTTTTAGAGAATCTGCAGGCGATAAAGATCTCAAAACTCCTCTTTGGCAATTTGCCGGACAGGGAATTTTCACAAAAGACCTCCAAGAAGATTTACTAAATCATAAAATTGATATCGTCATTCACTCTTGGAAGGATATGGATTTAAGAGAACGTAAAGACACTCTTTTAGTGCCCATCTTACCAAGAGAAGACGTTCGGGATGTTTTGTTATTCAAAAGAAACAAATGGATCTCAGCACCAACAGAAATCACAATCCTTACTTCTTCGCCGCGGAGAGAACATCACATCCGTGATTTTGTAAAATCTTACTTCCCAACTCCGATTAATACTTTCCAAGTCAAAATCGAATCTGTCAGAGGAAATATCCAAACAAGACTTCGAAAATACATGGAACATGAAAATGGAGGGATCCTCGTTGCGAAAGCTGCTTTAGATAGAATCCTTAGTTTCAATGATGAAGATAACCAAATTCCTGAACTTAGCGATGTAAAACAACTAGTTAGAGAAACAATCAACCTCTCACTATTTATGGTGATGCCATCTTCTATTTTCCCTAGTGCGCCTGCTCAAGGTGCGCTTTGTGCAGAAATTAGAAAAGAAGATAAACATTTGGAAGCGATCCTAAGAGAAATTTCAAATGCCGACGCCGAATTAACTGCAAACGAAGAAAGAAAAATTTTATCACAGTATGGTGGTGGATGCCATCAAAAAATTGGAGTTTCTGTTTTAACGAGAGATTACGGAAAAATTACTTTTGTTAGAGGAGAAACTGAAGATGGTAAAACATTACTCACAAAAGAATTGTCAGGTAGCCCTGATCTAAGTTATCACCGACATGAAGTTTGGCCTCCGAATGCAAAGATGGCTGCAAGACAAAGGGAACGCTTAACATATTCCATTCCGAAAGATGTAGATGTGTTTGTATCTCGAGGTTATGCATTCCCACTCGACTTGTCAGTCAACCCAACAAATCAAATCCTTTGGTCTGCTGGTCTTTCAACCTGGAAAGACTTAGCTCTTAGGGGATTTTGGGTAAATGGGACCTGTGATGGATTAGGTGAAAGTGAACCACCAAACATTGATTTTCTTTTGGGTAGAAGTCCAAAATTTGTAAAACTGACTCATGTTGACTCGGACAAACATAATAGCATTTATCCGGTTGTCCCTACCTACTTTGTTTCAGCACCAGAAATTCCTGTTCCTTTTGATATTTCCAAAATCAAAGCAGCTTACTGGCGGAGTGGTTCGGAATTTGATATTATAACAAAAAGATTTCCCGAATTATTAAATGTCATTCATTTTGTAGGTCCAGGATCAACGTTTAAAAAAATCAAACAGACAATAGGTGAAACCGCAGCATCGACTAGAGTTTTTGTATCTTTATCATTTGATTCTTGGGTAGAAAGGTATATAAAGCCATGAAAAAACAAACACTTCGTTTACGTTCCAGCCAATACTTAAGAAACTTAGGTGAAACAGGTTCATTAAATGTAAACAAAATGATCCAACCTCTTTTCCTTGCGGAAGGTCTATCCGAAAAGGAACCGATCAAAGGATTACCAGGTGTTTATCGTGATACGAACCAAACCATCTTAACACAAATTGAATCCGATTTAAAAGCAGGAGTATCTCAATTTTTATTATTTATGGTGCCAAAAGATAAATCGGACACCAGTTTTCCAAAAGACTTTTATCATTCCAATATCAGTCTCATTAAAAAAACTTTTCCAAATATGTTTCTCTGGTTGGACACTTGTATCTGTTCTGTGACAACCACAGGACATTGTTGCCACTTCCACAAATCAGGAACTATCGATCTCGATTTAACATTAAAACGCTTATCCGATCTTGCATTGATTTATGCTGATGCAGGAGCAGATGGAATTGCACCGAGTGATATGATGGACGGTCGAGTGGGATCACATAGAAAAATATTGGATGCTAATGGACATACGATGGTGCCGATCATGAGTTACTCTACAAAATTCAAAAGTAACTTTTACGGACCATTCCGTGGTGCTGCAGATTCTTCTCCACAATTTGGAGATCGAAGCGGATACCAACTGGATGTTCGTGATCGTGATACGGCGATCCATACTTCCATTCGCGATAAAGAAGAAGGTGCGGATTTACTTATGGTGAAACCTGGAATGACCGCCATTGATCTCATTGGACCAATCAAAGAAAAAACAGGCCTTCCTACAGGTGCTTATCAAGTCAGTGGCGAATATGCAAGTTTAGTATATTTAGCCAATGAAGGATTTTTAAATTTTGAAGATGGATTAAAAGAAACTTGGGATGTCTTTAGAAGAGCCGGGTCTTCATATTTAATTACATATGGTGCAAGAATTGCACAAAGGTTGTATTCATGAATTCAGAAGAACTATTTCTTCGTTCCAAAAATGTTGTTCCCGGTGGTGTACATAGCCCTGTTCGTTCCTTTGCCTCAGTTGGAGGCACTCCTATTTTTTTCAGTGAAGCAAATGGCACCTATTTAAAGTCAGTCGAAGGAAAACAATACATAGACTATTGTTTGAGTTTTGGTCCACTACTCTTCGGACATAGACATCCAGAAATCCAAGAAGTGGTGGAAGATACAGTAAAAAAAGCTTGGTCATTTGGTGCCTGCGAACCTTATTCCTTAGAACTAGCTGAGTTCATGACAAGCCGTATCCCTTGGGCAGAAAAAATTCGTTTCGTCAACTCAGGAACGGAAGCGGTGATGAGTGCACTCCGAGTGGCAAGGGCAGCCACCGGTAGAAGTAAAATATTAAAATTTGACGGATGTTATCATGGCCACCTCGACCAATTACTTGTAAAGGCAGGTTCCGGTCTTGCCGGCCTAAGTTCCAGTGATAGCAAAGGAATCGGTCCTGAAATCATTCAAAACACCCTTGTACTACCGTTAGATGATGAAAATGCATTAGAAAAACTCTTTCAAGAACAGGGAAAAGAAATTGCATGTCTCGCGATTGAACCTATTCCAGCTAACTATGGACTTCTTCCTCAAAGAACAGAATTCTTAAAAAAATGTAGAGAACTTACAAGCAAATATGGCACATTACTTTTGTTTGACGAAGTGATCTCAGGGTTTCGAGTTTCATTTCAAGGTATGGCCGGTCTAACAGGAATTGTTCCTGACTTAGTTTGTTACGGTAAAATCATCGGCGGAGGTTTTCCTGTTGGTGCGTATGCAGGTAAAAAAGATCTCATGGACTTAGTCGCACCCAGCGGTCCGGTTTACCAAGCAGGAACCTTATCGGCAAATCCTATTGGTATGCGAGCTGGTCTCAAAACTTTAACAAAAGCTTGGAATGAAAATCCTTACCCTGAATTAGAATCAAAAACAAAAAAACTCACTTCTGGTATTTTGAAATTATTAGAAGAGTCAGGGGAAAAAGACTGGGAAGCAGTTACATTTGGAAGCCTATTCTGGTTAAAAGGAAAAACAAAAGATCCTGTTAGAACCATATCCAACATCCCTAACGACCATAAAACAAAGTTCGCAGTTTTTTTTCATAAACTTCTAAATGCTGGTGTATATCTTGCGCCAAGTGGATATGAAGTAGGATTTTTATCTACAGTTCACAGTGACGAAGTAATAGAAGAAACATTAAACAAAACCAAACAGGCACTACAGGAAAAAAAATGATAACTACTTCATTCAGAAATGAAAAATTTGGAAATGCTTTAAACTTAATTCCTCAAACTGTCCCACCGATATGGTTTATGCGCCAGGCAGGTAGATACCACTCACATTACCGCAAACTCAAAGAAACTTATAGTTTTATGGATTTATGCAAACAACCTGAACTCGCTGCAGAGGTAGCACTTGGACCGGTAAAAGAATTTGGTTTTGATGTCAGTATTCTTTTTTCTGATCTTCTTTTCCCTCTAGAAGCACTCGGCATGGGTTTAACGTATGACCCAGGCCCTAAACTTTCATTTTCTCTCACATCGGAAAATGATTTAAAACGTTTAAAATCTCCAGAAGAAGCAATCGAAGGATTAAGATTTCAAAAAGAAGCAGTCATTCGAACAAGAGAAGTTTTACCAAAAGACGTTTCTCTTATTGGATTTGTTGGTGGACCCTTCACTCTAATGACATATGCAAGTATAGGCAAACACGATGGAAACCTATCCTTTATCAAAACAAACCAAAACTTTGTAGATAAATTTTATGCTACACTTCTTCCTCTCTTAAAAAAAAATATCGAATTACAATTGCAAGGTGGAGCCGAAGTTGTAATGATTTTCGATACCGCCGCAGGAATGTTAGATCCTTATAACTTTAATCGTTACGTTACAGAACCTATTTCTGAGTTTGCAAAAATGTTTCCAAAACAAATTGGTTATTATGCAAAAAGCTCTACAGAAGAACAAGTAAGACAAATTCATGAAATCAATAACTTAGCAGGTTTTGGTGTGGACCATCGTTTTTCGATCCAACAGACTTTAAAAACTTTTGGAGGGAAAGGATTTATCCAAGGGAACTTCGACCAAGAACTTCTTTTTGCCGATCCAACCACTCTCAAACAAAAAATTAGAGAGTATCTTCTACCCATCAAAGATCTAGATCCAGAAGAAAGAAAAGGATGGGTGGCAGGCCTTGGCCATGGGGTTTTACAATTTACACCCGAAACTTCTGTCCATCTCCTCATTGACGAAACAAGAAAGGTATTTAGCAAATGAAACACCTACTCGAAAAATATGATACACCTGCACCAAGATACACGAGTTATCCGACAGTTCCTTATTGGACGGATTCTCCGACTCTAGATGAATGCATCCAATCATTGGATACATATTTATCTCCCAAAGATTCAAAATTAGCAATTTACCTCCACATTCCGTTTTGCGAAACATTATGCACTTTTTGTGGATGTAATACTTCAATCACAAAAAATCATACGGTTGAAGAACCCTATGTCACTGCATTAAAAAACGAATTACAACTTTATACTGATAGAGTTTCAAGTTTAAACGGAAAGAACCTAAGCGAACTTCATTTAGGTGGAGGAAGTCCAACCTATCTTTCCGATTACAACTTAAAATCTACAATCGAATTTATATTAACTAAATTAAATCCAGCAGAAGATCCACAATATTCCATTGAAGTAGATCCAAGAAGAACAAGGATTTCCCAACTCAAACTTCTGCAACAGTTGGGATTCCGAAGAATTAGTTTGGGTGTTCAGGATTTTGATCCAGAAGTCCAAAGATTAGTTAACAGAATTCAACCCTTTGAACTCACAGAGAACATCACCCTAGAAGCTAGAGCCCTTGGATTTGATTCTATCAACTTTGACCTAATTTATGGTTTACCAAAACAAACGCTGAGTTCCATGCAATATTCAATAGAAAAAACATTGGAACTAAAACCCGACAGAATCGCTTTTTATTCCTATGCACATGTTCCTTGGATAAAAGCCTCACAAAGATTATTCACAGAAAAAGATCTTCCTGAACCTACATTAAAACGCGATCTATATGAAATGGGAAGATCGTTATTAGAAAAAGAAGGTTACAGAGAAATCGGAATGGACCACTTTGCTTTGCCTCACGATAAATTATGGAAAGCATTCAACACAAACAAACTCCATAGAAATTTTATGGGTTATAGCGATTCAAAAACAGATGTTATGTTAGGATTAGGTTCATCTTCAATTTCTGAAACTCCAAATCTTTTTTTCCAAAACCAGAAATTAGAAATGAAGTATCGTAAATCAATTTTAGATGGAATCATCCCCATCCTTCGTGGACATAAATTAACCCAGTCGGATCAAACCAGGAAACAGTTAATTTTAGATTTAATGACCTCATGGCAAGTGAAAGTTCCGAACGAAATGAAATCCCACGTGTTCCACTTTTTACAAGAAATGGAATCAGACCATTTAGTCCATTGGCAAGGAGAAACACTTACAGTTACCGAGCAGGGCAAACCATTTTTACGAATTGTTGCTATGGCTTTTGATGAAAAATTGCAACTGAGCCAACCGACAAAACCTGTGTTCTCAAAAGCAATATGAATGAAAAAATTCACATCATAGGTGGAGGAATTACAGGACTATTTCTTGCTTACCATCATACAAAACGTGGCGACTCAGTAACCTTATATGAACAGTCAGAAAAGTTAGGCGGAGTGATCGGAACAAAAACTGTTGAAGAAGGTTTAGTTGAACTTGCTGCCAATGGAGTTTTACTCACGGATCAAATTAAACTCATGTTAGATGAAATTGGTCTCACTCCGCTTTTCCCTAACAAAGCTGCGAAAAGAAGATACTTCTGGGTAGGAGGAAAACTTTCTCGGTTACCTATTTCAATTTTAGCTGGTCTTAAACTACTTTATGCCATCGGATTCAAAAAGATAAAGTTTAACCAAACACAAAACTTCGAATCATGGGCCAGTCAAATGTTCGGAATTTCAGTGACAAAGAACATCATTGAACCAGCTATTGGTGGAGTTTATGGAACAAGACTGGATGCACTGCAGGCAGAATCAATTTTTTCCCATTGGGATGGTTCGGGAAAGAATACAATCTTACAGGAAATCAAAAAGAAAAAAGGAAAATCTCACGGAACTGTATCCTTTCCCCAAGGGATGGGAGATCTTGTTTCTCATTTGGTCCGATACTTAGAACCTAAAATCGAAATCAAAACCTATTACCAAATGCAGACTTTGGATGAAATTTTAAAATGGAAAGGTAAAATTCGATTTTGTATTTCATTAAAAAGTTTAATCTCCGTATTAGGAGATCGAATCCAAAAGAACGAGCGCCCAAACTTACTTTCCATTACAACCATTACTAGGTTTGGAACTTCTCACCTAACAAAGAAATCTTGTTTTGGGGTTTTATTTGCAAAAAACGAAGGAATCCGTGCACTCGGTGTTTTATCAAATTCTGATATTTTTCCGGGTCGAGCCAAAGATGGACTCCACTCAGAAACATGGATATATCCAGAATCGGCAAAACAATCGGAAAATGAAACTTGGGAATCCATTCTCGAAAAAGACCGAGAACATATAACAAATAAAGCAGATTCACCAAAAGCAGTTTATGTTACTTCATGGAACGGTGTATTTCCCGCCTATGATAGAAAACTATATGAATTTAACCGATTTATGGATCTTTTGGAAACCGATTGGATTTCGAAATCAATCGACATTCGTTTTTTCGGAAACTATAGAAAAGGGATAGGACTTAGATCACTATTTGAATCGACAATTAGCGAGTGACTCTCCTCCCATTTTTTTACATAAACATTCATTGACCGAACCATCGGCTAACAATACTTTTTCTGCAAGGTATTCCATAAACGGACGGTATGTACCAAATGCCGGAATACGAATAAAAGATTTTGCACCTGTTTCCAAAGCTAGATCTTTAAACTGTTCTCCAATCTCTTCCAAGGTTTCTAAGTGATCACTGACAAAACTAATTGGAAACACAGCGATAAATTTTCCATCTTTGGCAAGAGACTCAATCAAACTTAAAGAACTTGGGGTGGTCCATTCTGCAGGTCCTACTTTACTTTGAAAAGAAATATGTGATCTTCCTTTGAATCCATAGGATTTTAATGCTTCTGTGATCCCTTGAACAGAAGATTCAATTTCTTGCATATATTGATCTCCTTTCCGAATCAATCGCATCGGAACACCATGTGCCGAAAAAACCAAATCTAAATTCGTCCAATCGGTAGTTAATTTGTCTTTTGGAAAATGCAGGAATTCCGTCTCATTTAAAGTGCCAGAAAAAAAATCAAAAATAAACCTAGCGGATATTTGATGGTATTTAGAATCGCGAGCAAACGTTGGAACATATCCCCCAGTTCCAACAGGACATTCATGAAACTTTTTTTCTAAATGACTTAACGTAGAAAGTACGGTGGAACGGGAATACTGAGGATATAACGGAAGATAGATGGTATTTGGGTTTGGTCTTTCAAATTCAGGATCTCTAATATGAGGATACCCACATGTCATTGCCACTTTGACAGTCCAATCGATTGTTGTTTTTTCGTTTAAGATATTTTCCAAAACCTTGGCTTGTTTTTCTGTTTCCGAAACCAAAGGAGAACCACCGCCAAATCCCATGGATTCATATGTTCTTTTCACTTTAGGAGTTCTTTTTTTGGCAATAAAACGTGCCAGTGGCAATCGCAAAAATTCAGGCAAAGGTAAATCGAAAACAAATGGATCAGTGAATAAATCCGTCAAAAAAACTTCAATTTCATCAGATGTCCGTGGGCCACCCAAATTCACAAGAATGAGTGTTTTCTTTAGTTTATGATTCATAGGTAATGTAGTCACAATGCGGGTAACGCGAGCAGAAATAAATGGTTTTTCCTTTTTTACCAAGTTTGGATTTTACCACTCCTTGTTTGCAGACCGGACAAGGTTTTGCATTCGTATGTTCTTTGGGGATGGAAATTCTCGTTTTAGAGGCTTTTATCTTCGCTGAACGATTTGGGTTGGGTTTTGCGTAAGAACCAGGAAGAGTTTCTTCTTTATTTTTGGGATATATTCTTTCCGTACTCGTATATTTTTTTCTCGGTGTACGCAACAATCCAACCAAACTATCGTAAAAATTTTGGATCAGATTGATACGTGATGATTTATCTTCTGTAATTTGGTCTAACTTGTTTTCCAAGTCTTTGGTGAATGATTCTCCAATCATCTCTTGAAAATTAAGAAAAAGATAATCATCCACTATCATTCCAAGGGATGTTGGTCCAATGGACTTATGATATTCTACGATGTATTTTCTTGTTCTTAAGGTTTCAATGATACTGCCATATGTGGATGGCCTCCCCACTCCTGTATCCTCCATCTTTTGTACAAGTTTGCCTTGTGTGTACCGAACGGGAGGTTCCGTTTGTTTTTCTTCGATAGAGTGGGACTCATAAAAAAACCGCTCTCCTATCTTCCATTCAAACTTCTTCGAGTTTTTTTTCTGATCCCTTTTTCCAAAAGCCTTAAATCCAGAATCTGTAATGAACTCATTTTTATAGATAAAAACATGATTGTTTTTATGGAATTCATATATAGTTTCTTCACCTAATTCTGGATTCATGAGTGAAACCAGAAATCGTTCCCAAATCAAAGTATAAAGTTTCACTTCATCACTCGATAAATACGATCGAATGGAATCTGGGTCATAACTCGGACGAATTGGGACCACTGCTTCATGAGCGTCTTGTGAATATTTTTTTTGTTTTTTTAAAGTTGGTGTTCCTGAAAAAACAAGTCCAGGGTATTCTTTTTTTAAATAATCTTCGCCTAATTTTCGTTTTTCATCAGAAACTCTCGTACTATCCGTACGCATATACGTAATCAAGCCAATCCTTTCTCCAGAACCAATTCGTTTTCCTTCAAACAAGGTTTGGGCTAATTTCATTGTTTTTTTGGAATCAAATCCTAAAACACGAAAACTCATTTCAAGTAAACTTGCTGTAGAAAATGCCGGTGGTGGATTTCTTTTGATATTTTTCTTTTTGATTTGGGTTAAGGTAATATCTTTTAACTGAGAGGGTTCCGGAAGAATTTCCAAATCATTAAGAATTTTTTGTACGGAATCAAAATTTAACTTATCTTTAGTTTGGTGGTCTAAAACCACTGATTCATCGGATAAAGTACCTTGGAGTTTTAATTGAAAATAAACCTCTTTAGAGAAGTTTTGAATTTCTTTTTCTCTTTCGCAGATCCAATGTAAGACGGTAGATTGTACGCGGCCGGCGGATAAAGAGGAAATTTTTAATTGTTTCCATAAATCGGGAGATACCTCGAATCCAAAAATACGATCGACAATTCTTCTTGCAATTTGTGATTCAATTTCTGCCAAATCCAGGCCAAGTTTAAATTGGATCTGGCGTTCCACTTCCGTTTTAGAAATTTCTTTTAATCGAAGGCGAAACATTGGTTTTTTGAGTTTCGCCAATTCATCATAACAATGTTTTGCGATGATTTCCCCTTCTCGATCGGGGTCACTGGCAATATAAATGATAGATGCTAGTTTCGCCTGTGTTTTGATTGCGGAAAAAATTGTTTTTTTTCCTTTTAACCACTCGTATTCCGGTTCAAACGAATTTTGAAAATCAATCCCATAGGATTTGGCAGGTAGGTCTTTGATATGACCTTTGGTTGCAACAACAACCCAATCCTTGTCTAAATAGGATGCGATTGTTGTTGCTTTTGTCGGCGATTCGACTATTAAAAGTTTGGTGATAGTTAGAACCTATTAAACAAACAATCCTTCAACAGATAAGTATCTTTCTCCTGTATCATAACAGAAGGTAAGAACTTTTGAACCTGCAGGAATTTCTTTTAATTTTTTGGAAACTGCCGCAAGGCTTGCACCAGAAGAGGTTCCAATAAAAATTCCTTCTTTTTTGGCCGCAAGAACTGCCATCGTAAAGGCTTCATCTTTACCAACGGTAATGATTCCATCCAAAAGTTCTGTTTTACAGTTTTTAGGAATGAATCCAGCACCAATCCCTTGGAGAGGGTGTGGACCAGGTTTACCACCACTGAGAACAGGAGAACCTTCTGGTTCCACAGCAAATACCTTGAGTTTAGGAAATCTCTTTTTTAAATTTTCAGCACATCCAGTGATATGACCACCAGTACCCACACCGGTAATGATATAATCCAAACCGTCTGGGAAATCTTTAGCAATTTCTTCTGCTGTTTTTTCTCTGTGAACTTGGATATTGGCTTCGTTTTCAAACTGTTGTGGCATCCAAGCATTTGGATTGGCAGCAACAATTTCTTGCGCCTTTGCAATCGCACCAGGCATCCCTTTTTCCCGAGGTGTCAGCTCAAACTTTGCACCATAAGCTGCCATAATTCTTCTTCGTTCCACTGACATATGTTCCGGCATTACGAGAGTGATCGCATAACCTTTAACAGCTGCTACCATCGCAAGACCGATACCAGTGTTTCCAGAAGTAGGTTCCACAATAAAAGAATCTTTTTTTAATTTTCCGGATTTCTCTGCTTCTTCGATCATAGCGAGAGCAATTCGATCTTTGATCGATCCACCTGGATTTTGTCTTTCGAGTTTCATATAAACTTCATGGTCGGTTCCAAAAAGTCGTGACAATCTTACGTGAGGTGTATTTCCGATGGCTTCTAGAATGCTATTTAATTTCATAATTTCTCCGCTCTGTCACATTTTAAGAGAAAAAGCGGATTTGTCCACAATGAAAATTAGAAAACTTAAGGAGCGCGAAAGGAAACGAGAAATTTGTAATCAGATTTCATTTGTTTTAAAACCTTGGAGTTATTCTCGGTTTGGATCACCTTTTCTAAGTAAGGTGCTGACGTTCGAAAATCCAATCGCTTCAGTGCATCTGATGCTTTTCCTCGGACTTCTGGATCTTTGTCTGTCAGAGATTCTAAAACGGATTTATAATTTTGGTTTGGTAATCGTTCCAAACCAACCACTGCAGAAAGAATCGAAATTTTGGCATATGGGACGGACTCTTTTCCCAATGCATTTTCTAGGTCAGACAAAGATTCTTTTTTACCAGAAAGATACATTGCATCGGCGGCTGAACTACGAAGATAAAAATTAGGACTCGTGAGAGCGGATTTGATTGTCGATTCTGACTCGGGAGTCAGAGGCAACGAACCTAAAGCCCGTAAAATTTCACCACAAGCCAATGTGATGGGAATATCACCATCCTCGTAAAAATAAGGACTGGATGGAGATTGACCATCCGCAACACCATCTTTTAATGTTCTTCGTTTCGGTGGGTTATGTTCTGGAATATTCGCAGATTCTTTTTGGTAAGTTTTGATTAAATACGAAACAGCGATTTTGTCCCCTTTTTTACCGAGTGCTTGTGCTGCATAAAATTTAACTGCAGGAGCATTTCCAGGGCTTGAAGGAAAATGGGGAGAACCTTCCATCGCAGAAATAATATCTCGAATCCCTTGGCCTGATTTAACAAAGGTAAGTTTGTCAATGGCATCACGAATTTCAAATACATCGGAAGAAGAAAGTCTGGCACGTTGGATTTCAAAAAAACGTTCGTCTGTATCTGCCAATAAACTGACAGATACAAAGAGAAAACAAAGTAACAAAAAAACCTTTCGAATCATTCTAAACCGCCTCTAAGTAGGGACGGAAATTCTTATCGTTTTTCGTTAATTTTCCTTCAATTTTTCTGCCACTTCCTTTAATTTTTCGGAAAGATCGCCAAGTGTAGCTTTGTCTTCTTCCAAAATGGATTGGCTGAATTTTTCCAGATCCCTTTGGATTTGTTCCTTCTTTTCGCTGGCCCGAGATGCCATTTTGCGCAAAAGATCTTCTCGGTAGTGGCTAAAGTCTGCTTCTTTGAGTTCGCCAAGTTCAACCATGGAATTTACAATTTTTTCCAGACGTTCCGAAGTGAGGTAGTTAGCTCCAATGCCCCCAAGGATCAATCGCTCAAAGAGACCTGAAACATCTCGTCCCGTTTCCCGGATGAGAGAGGTCAACATAAAGTTGGAAAAGTCTTCGTTCCTTTGTCCGAGACTCACCTTCAGAAAGGTTTGTCCCAAAATTTTGGGAGTGATGTCCTCTCCTGTCATATTGTCTTGGACTTTGATTTCTTCTCCTCCGATGATCATCTTCGCCACATCCTCAAGTGTGATGGTGGAGCTAGTTTCTGGATCATAAAGTCTTCGGTTTGCGTATCGCTTAAGGAGCTTCATCGGAGATGCTTTTTAAAATGACTTTCAAGCCTAGGGGGTCAACTAAAATACAATCGTAATGGACAATCTATTCGGTGCTGTTTTGACACAACTTCCCGACGCAGAAAAAAACCTAATCGTAACATGGTTACAAGTACAAGGGTTCGTCATAAAAGAATGTACACAGAAAACTTGGAAAGACCATCCAGACTCCATTCGCCTTTTTTCAAAACCAAGTCCTGAAATTGCAAAAGAATTATTGGATTGGAGCATCGAACCAATCTTATGCGGTAGTTTTACAAAAGAAGAAAAAGAAAATTATAAAAACAACGGAGTTTCTTTGTTATGGGAAAAACCATTCACAGAAATCCATACTTTGCCATGTAAAACCTTACCTATGTCAAAATTGACTTGGGTCATTTACACAAAGGACCAAAATCTAGACAAACATCTGTCAGTATTTTTAAAAACCTTGGGACATACAGTTTATGCAGAGGGAAATTTAGAATTTCTTCTCAAAAGGATCCAAACAGGGCCTTGCCATTTTTTAATTTTGGATTGGGATGTAATTGATCCACACATTACGGTACCAGGTCTTACAAAACTAAAAAGAGAAAAACAGTTTTTATCCATCGGGATCAAAGACTTTATGAAGGAACATCTTTATAGGGATCTAAAAACTGGAATAGGAAATATCTCAGAAGTATTAGTTTCCAAACAAGATTTTTGGAATGTCCTGATCCATAGTTTTCCTTTGGAAGAAGAGGCTAAAACCCAAACCAAATGGAAAGAAAAAACAAAATCAGTTTCGAAGTTAAGTTTTACGTTCCAAGAAAAAAAAATTCCCATTACCATGCAACTCACAGAAACCAACATCATCAAAAATGAAGTTTCATCCCCAGAAGCCGAGAATCTTTTGGATTTATTTCATTGGTTTTTATAACGAAGTTTAAAACTCATCATTCAAAAAGTAACATATCGTCACTGGAAAGTTCACCCGCACCACGGTTCGGAAAGGCCTGTTCAAAAAAAAGAGCAGCAAGTAAATCGAAGTCTTCATCTTCTTCACGATTTTCCAATTCCCAAAGTTCATTCCTACGTTTGATGAGTAGAGATACAGTGGCATCTTCCAAAGCAAACTCTATCTTCAATCGATTCAGAGTGCGAATGAAAAAATTTAAATTATAAATTACATAGTCTCTGAAATAGGTAAGACCTGCGATGGTAGGTTCATATTTCAAAAGTGCTTCCGTTAAATAACAGGCAGTTTTTAAATCTTCAGTAGCTCCTGTTTCTTTATAGGCCTTAAAGATATGATGTACTGATTCATGCATAGAAATTGTAGAGTGATAAGAATCTTCGATAAGCCTTATGGCTTCCGGATGAGATTCCATATAAGCAAATACATCCACAATTTCGCGATTGGCAGTTGCCCGTTTTCTTTCTGCATCACAAGGGTCATCTGTGATTTTTGGATCTACAAGAAGGATGAATAGGTATTTGGTTTCAAAAGCAAATCTAGATTCCTTTGGAATGTAGTATTCGATCCATATGGGTTCTTTGTAGTAATCGAGTGATTCTTGGAAGCTGAGCTCAGGAGTGACCTTGAGTGATTTGAGTTTTTTTACGTCATCAGTGATGACCTTTTTTCCTTCTACCCTAGTTTTACTGCGTTTGATTTGTCGGAGTTCCGACTTATTCAAAAGCGGTTTGGGTTTGAAGGAAGAGTCCATGTTATATCATCGACAAATTAGAAAAAGCGCAAAAGAAAAGAACGGAGCCAAAATCCAATTGGGCTTAAGATTCCTGTATCTGAAAACACAACCTGCCCATCTTCATTCAAAAAAACAGTCGTAGGATAAGCAGAAATCCTCCATTCCTTTAACATTCTGTAGTCGGCAGCATAAATGGGATGTTTGGCATCAGGAGTGAGTTTTGTCATGATGTCTTTGGTTTCTTCGGAATCCTCTGCTTCTAAAACAGAGAGGAAGATTGTGGATTTTGGTAAAAACTTCAAATTGGCTTCTAAAAGGGGGGCGTAGGCTTTGCAGATGGTGCACCAAGTCGCCCAAAAATACACTACCTTGGGATGCCCCTTCCAGGAATTGGCTTCTGTGGGAGTGGTGGCAAGGATTTCGATGGGCACACCGGGACGTGTGTCCCTTCCCTTAAAGTATGCAAAACAAAGGGTGGTCGAAAAAAAGAAAACAAAGGCGGAGACCACCTTCCATCCATACGGTAACTGCTTCCAAATTTTCATAGTCTCTATTGTAAGACTGGGGTTTGGCCCGATATGTTCCCAAACATTAAAAATAAGATGAGGAGTAACCAAATAAACCCAGAAACAAGAACACTGACATCTGTGAGGATGGCTTTGGTTGGGTTATGACCCATGTTCTTTATATAAATGATATAGAGGGAACGAAAGATTGCATACACAACAATAGGAACTGTATACACCATATAAGGGGTTCCTAAACTTTTGGCAGTTTCGGGACTCACCGTATACATCACATAACTCACAAGAGTTAAGGTGGCAACCACAGCCATCATCAAATCCAAAAACTCAATGGAATACTCTTCCAAAATTTTTCTATGTTTCCCTGCATCAGTTTTTAGGATATTGATCTCACCTCTACGTTTGGAAAATCCCCAGAAGAGTGCCAACATAAAAGTACAAAGTAACAACCAATGAGAAAACTCGACTCCAATGACAACCGCACCCGCAATGGCACGTAACACAAATCCAATGGAGATACTCATCACATCCAAAATCACAATGTGTTTCAAAACCTTACTGTATAACATATTAAAGAATAAGTAGAAGATTGTGAGATAAAAGAAAACAGGAGAAAGTTTATAAGCACCAATGAGAGCTACTGGTAAAATGACTCCTGTAATTGCTAATGCAATGCCAGAGTCCAATTCTCCGCTGGCAAGTGGTCTATGTTTTTTCTCTGGATGTTTTGCATCCTCTTTTTGATCTAAAAAATCATTAAAAACGTATTGGCAACTTGCCACCAGTGAAAAACAAAAAAAGGCCAAACAAACTTTTGTGAATGAAGGGAGTTCAAAGATTTTTTTAGAAAAAATCAATCCGGCAAATAGGATAATATTTTTTACCCACTGAGGGACACGCATCAATTTGAGGTATAGGTAGATCATTTTTTCTTCACTTTATGGGCTTCAATGTATTTCATTTTTAATTTGATAGTTTTTGCATCCGAAAGAATTGGAAAAACCAAATGAATTTGTGGATCCCTTCCGGTGGTGATCATCTCCACTAATTCGCCTGGTGTCTGTTTTCCTGCAGTTTTGATATCAGAGATCTGTAAAAAATCTTGGTAATCTTGCGGTAACAAACTATCGCTTACAACAAATTTTTTATGATACAGTTCTTTGCCTTTCGAATCCAAAATGGAAACTTGGTCGAAAGAAAATCGAATTCCTCTTTGTTCCAAAGGATCAATGCGAAGGCCACCAAACGTAGACATTGAATCAGGTAAGGTCCATTCATAATCTACCCAATTCCCAACGTCTTTTTTCAAAACAGGTTGTGATACCATCAATGACTCAGAAGTTTCTGGTTTATCTTTACTGATGAAACTATATAACTTGATGGATTGGTCTTTCATCTGGGGGTATTTGTATTGGTAGTAAACCAATACAAATATAGAAAAAGAAAGAACAACACTCAGTAAAAAAAATCGAATCTGTTTGATGAATCGAAACTGATCCAAAACAGTTTGGTATCGTGTTTTAAATTCCTTTTTGGATTCATACAAAAGGTATTCATAGGTATCAACAGCTGAGGACAAAACCTCATCCATCTCCTTTTCATTGAAACGATGGACTTGGTCCAAAGATTTGATGAATCCAAACGGTTTTAGTTTTCTATCGGTTTCAGGGAAAACAAAACTACTTAAGTTTCCGCCGGTTGGGATTTGCGTTTGGTTGGTTCTTTGTAATTGAAAGTTTATTAAATCGAATGCCAAAACCTGAAACAGAAGTTTTGCATCTTCTAATTTTTCATTAGTCAAAAGAAGCTCAACCGATTCCAAACGAGACTCTAGTTTGGCCAAAACTTCCTTTTGTGATTCCTTTTGTTTCTCCAACGTTTGTTCCTGGGGCCCCAAAACAGGAGCCTTCCAAGGAGAAAATAAAAGATCTCGAATGCTTAATTTCACAAATACCAAGTCTTCCCCATCCTCAAAATACTAAAACTGATTTTTATGTCCATTCTAACCGACTTGGATTTTCACGCCGTCATCAACTGTTCCCATTTTAGGAACTCCGGAGTGTCCAGTGGCAGCAATGAGGACGGTAAAAATGCCCACTCGACCCACATACATGACGGCTGCATAAAATAACTTTTCGATGTCCCCGAGTTGGGATGTTAAGTTCAAACTAAAACCAACTGTGGAAAAAGAAGAGATAAGTTCGAAAAAAATGACATGGAGTGAGTGTTGGTTTTGGTCCAAAATTCCAAGAAAAATAAAGACAAATGCGAGAGCAATGGTGGCAAGAAAGTAAACACGAATGGCAACTGCCACAGAGTTTTTGGAAACGGTCTCCCCAAACAACATCACCGGTTTGGAAGGTTGGATTACATTTTTCAAATAGGCAAGTAACAGAACAAAGGTGGTAATTTTAATACCACCGGCGGTTCCTTGGGGTCCACCACCAATAAACATAAGAACTGTAATGATGATCACTGTGGCATCATTTAAATGACCAAGATCCATTGTCGAAAAACCAGCCGTACGGGAACAGACAGACATAAAAAAAGCATTGGAGATTTTATCCACAAGTGCTAACCCATGGAAGGTATGTGGGTTTGATTTTTCTAAAAAATAAATCCCAACAAAACCAAACAAGAGTAAAGTGAAAGATCCATACACCAAAAGTTTGGATTGGATTCTTGTGGTTTCACCCCGTAAATGTTTGTTATAGTCTTCAATCCTGTTTTCTAAAAATGCAGAGAACTGAGCTGGAAGTAACAAAAACCTAGGAACATTTCCTGTTTTTAATGCCTTCTCCATCATCAGAGTTTCTGCCATCACTTCAATGCGATATACAATCCGCACAAACACAGTGAGAAGGAATTTTTCCAAAAGAATGATCACTGGAAATCCAATCCCTCCAAAAATCACAAGGCCTGAAACAATGTACAATGAAAATGGATCCAGGCGCAAAGCACTCAGATCATCTGTAATCGAAAAACCAGCGTTATTGAAGGAAGAGATAGCCGTGAACAAAGAAAAAAACCAACGAGTGTTTCCTCCCTCCACTCCATCTGGCATATGCAAATAAAGTCCAATGGCTCCTAAAATTTCTAAGGAAAAAGAAATATTGATGATGGAGAGTAACATCCGATTGACTTCATTTGTGGCAAGGGATTCCGTTTCGGCTTGGGTGTCGATGGCCGCTCCGACAAAGGCATTAAAACGGGCATTCCTAGAAATTCCTTGGGTGATGAGAAACCCAACTATCACTGTAAAACTAATGATCCCAAGTCCTCCCAACTGGATGAGAAAGAGCATAATCCAATGGGTAGAATGTTCTAATCCGGAAAGTGGGACGGGAGAAAGTCCAGTCACACAAATGGAAGATGCCGAAAGATAAAAACTGTCTACGTAGGAAAGTTCCCCAAGTTCCGAAATATAAAGGGCAAAGGAACCAAGGAGGATGGCGGCAAAAAACCCCAAACAAACCACTCGGGCAAAGGACAGTGTTCGAAAAAATCGATTGAAGTGCGCTAGTGGCATATACCCTGAATCTCTAATTTCTCCAGGATTTTCCCTTTGACCAAAAATCCCAAGTACTTTACAAACGCAGTCCATTTCAGATTTTGGTAGAATCAATTCAACTCTAACCTTATTTTTGAGGAAAATATGACCTCTGCGACAGAAACAAAACGCGACCCTAAATTGGAAAGAATCCGTAACATCGGAATTTCCGCGCACATTGACTCGGGTAAAACAACCCTTACTGAACGTATTTTATTTTATACGAACAAAATCCACGCCATCCACGAAGTACGTGGTAAAGACGGTGTGGGTGCTACTATGGACAGTATGGACCTCGAAAGAGAAAGAGGGATCACAATCCAATCAGCGGCAACTTATGCCACTTGGAAAGACATTACCATCAACATCATCGACACTCCGGGCCACGTTGACTTTACCATCGAAGTAGAACGTTCCCTTCGTGTACTTGACTCTGCGATTATGGTTCTTTGTGGGGTTGCTGGTGTTCAGTCACAATCCATCACTGTTGACCGTCAGATGAAACGTTATAGCGTTCCGCGTGTTGCTTTTATCAACAAACTTGATAGAACTGGTGCAAACCCTTGGCGCGTGATCGAACAACTTCGTGAAAAACTCCATCTCAATGCACACGCTGTACAACTTCCGATCGGTTTGGAAAACGACCTGAAAGGGATTGTTGACTTAGTCGAGATGAAAGCGTATTATTTCGAAGGTCCAAACGGACAAGATATCAAAATCACTGATATCCCTGACGAGTTAAAAGACCAAGCAAACGAAAAACGCGAGGCTCTTCTTGATGCAGTTTCTCTTTTCAGTGATGAACTCACAGAAGAGATGTTAGAAGGTGCGCCAACAGAAGCACGAATCAGAGAAGCGATTCGTCGTGGGGTTCTTGCACTTAAATTTGTTCCTGTATTTATGGGTTCTGCCTTTAAAAACAAAGGGGTTCAAAGACTTCTTGATGGAGTTGCTGATTACCTTGCATCTCCTTACGATGTTGAGAACAAAGCAAAAGAAATCGGAAACGAAGAAAACGAATTCAACTTAGAATCAGATCCAGAAAAACCATTAGTTTGTCTCGCATTCAAACTAGAAGATGGTCGTTATGGTCAGTTAACTTACGTTCGTGTTTACCAAGGTAGACTCGAAAAAGGGATGACTATTTATAACTCATCTAACAACAAACGCCACAACATTGGACGTCTTGTTCGTATGCACTCCAACGATATGGAAGATATCACAAAAGCAGAAGCTGGGGATATCGTTGCTCTATTCGGTATTGATTGTGCCTCTGGGGATACCTTCACTGATGGAAAAGCAAAAGTGACTATGGAGTCCATGTTTGTTCCGAACCCGGTAATTTCTCTTACCATTGAATGTAAAGAGTCTAAACAACTTCCAAACCTTGCGAAGGCACTCAACCGATTCACTAAGGAAGATCCTACCTTCCAAACAGAAATCGATAAAGAGTCTGGACAAACCATCATCAAAGGAATGGGAGAACTCCACCTCGAAGTTTATATCGAACGTATGAAACGTGAATACGGAGTGGATCTAGTCACAGGAGCACCACAGGTTGCTTACCGTGAAACCATCACTAAGTCTGCGGATTTTGATTACACTCATAAAAAACAAACGGGTGGTCAAGGTCAGTTCTCTCGTGTGGCTGGTTTTATCGAACCAATCCCACAAGAAGAAGGAAAGGACTACGAATTCGTAGATAAAATCGTGGGTGGTTCCATCCCTCGTGAATACATCGGATCTTGTGACAAAGGTTTCCGTTCTTGTTTAGAAAGAGGATCCCTCATTGGATTCCCTATCATCGGAGTTCGTTGTGTGATCAATGACGGTGCTTACCATGATGTGGATTCATCAGATATGGCATTCCAAATTGGTGCTCGTTACGGGTTCCGCCAAGGATTTGGAAAAGCAGCCCCTATCATCCTCGAACCAATCATGAGAGTGGAAGTAGAAGGCCCAACTGAATTCCAAGGAGCGATCCTTGCTTCGGTAAACCAAAGACGTGGTATGATCTTAAACACAACCGAAGAAAACGGTTATGCTAAGATCGAAGCGGAAGTTCCTCTTGCAGACATGTTTGGTTACTCCACAGTGCTTCGTTCCTCTACTCAAGGAAAGGCTGAGTTTGCTATGGAATTTTCCAAGTATGCTCCCGTTCCAAGAAACGTAGCGGACGAGCTTATGAAAAAATACAAGGTCAACAACAAAGAAGAAGAATAAACCCTTCTCCCTTTGGTTTGATTTTGGAAAAGGCGGGTTCTTCCCGCCTTTTTTATTGCCCTCTCGATTAAGACCTGTCGATACATTTAGAAGGGTAACCGGATGCGAAATCTTCGATACTTTCTATTTTTTTTGGGCATCGTTTTTGTATCCCCCACTTCCTCCAAACAAAGTCCAAAACCAGAGCTCACTTCCAATTACCGTGTGGTCAAAGGGGATTCATGGTTTGGAATCGCTCGAAAATTCAAAGTTTCAGCGGAAACCTTAGCCAAGTTAAATGGTCGTACCACAAGTGAAAATCTTTATGAAAGAGAACTGCTAAGGATTCCGAATGGAAACGAAAAGATTTCTGTTTCCTCCCCCGAATCACTCATCAAAGAAAAACCCTCTTATCCTCTGGACAGGAAGGAAAGAGTCGTCAAAAAATTTTCTGAACTCACTTATGACCCTCACAAAGGAATCCAATTTCAAAGAGGCAACTCTTCTCTTGTTCGGGCGAGTTTACCCGGGAAAGTAGTCCATGTCGATTATATGGACGGGTATGAAAACTTTGTCATCCTAGAACACCAAAATGGACTCTATTCCGTTTACGGAAACTTGGAACGAATCCAGGTAACTGAAGGCCAACAAGTGAAATCAAAAGACAGGTTGGGAATCTTAGCAAAAGACAAAGGCCTGTATTTCCAAATGAACAAACAAAAACAAAGTTTAAATCCTGAACGAATTTTGGAGGTAGGAATTTAATGACATACTCGATTCTCTTCCAATCAGGTTCTGTTCATCGGAATGGAAAATTAGAAACGAATGATCTCCTTGTAGAGGGAGAAAAAATTTCGAGAATTGAAACCAACCTTTCACCAAACAATGGTTCTTTCACCATTTCACTCAAAGGAAAAAAAGTTTATCCAGGTTTTGTCAATTCCCATGACCATCTACTTGCCAGTTATCTCCCCAAAGTAGGTGGAAACGAAAAACACAAATCTTGGTTGTCCTATGATAATTTGTATAAAAGCTCCGGTGTCTTTGCAGAACGACAACAAATAGATCCTGAAATTTTATATTATCTTGGTGCTTATAAAAATCTTTTTGCCGGTGTCACAACTGTTTTTGATCACATCCCCCATTACATTCAAAATCCATTTCGGGGCATTTTACCTGTTAAACTCATCTCCGATTACACTTTGGCTCATTCTATTGGAAATTATAGTTTGGGTTGGGGAGAGGGTCCGGCTCTCGAATACAGAATGGCAGAACATGCAGGACTTCCTTTTGTCACCCATCTTGCAGAAGGATTAGATGATGATTCCAAACAATCCCTTCGTCTTTTAGAAAAAATGGATGCCCTTGGCGGACATTCTGTACTCGTACATTGTTTGCCTTTTGGACCAAAAGAAGTGGAAAAAATTCTAGAAAAAGGTGCCTCTGTTGTTTGGTGTCCCACTTCGAACCTTCATATCTTTGGTAAAACAACCAATATCAAACTCTTTTTGGATATGGGAGTTAACGTTTGTTTGGGGACAGATTATTCACCAAGTGGGGCAGTAAATCTTTTAGAAGAATTAAAAACAGCAAAATCGATTTATTTCGGGTTGTATGGAGAAGAATTACCCGAAACTACATTACTAAAAATGGTCACAGAAAACCCAAGGAAAGCGTTTCGATTAGGAAATCCTGATGCACTCATGCCTGGTCTATCTGCCGATTTACTCATAATAAACGATGATAAAAAAGCAACTGAGGTCAATCTGTCCGATCTTTCTTTCCAACAAATCGATTTAGTTGTGGTTGATGGATATCCAATTTATGGTTCAGAAGAATACCGATCTCTCTTTTTACATTTTGGTTTAGAAACGGAAGAATTATCATTTAGTGGTAAAAAGAAATTGGTTGCAGGTTCACCAAAAAAACTCTTGAAACAAGTTTCTGACAGTGTCGGTTATAAAAAGAGTTTGGCTTTTTTACCTAATTTTTGAAAATGAAGCGCAAGCGAGGCATGAGTTGTCAGGTCCCATAGTACGTAATTACAAAGGAGGTTCCATCGTCTACTTCGAGAAAGACAAGGCGGAGGATATCTTTGTACTACAAAAAGGTCGTGTTGTACTAACTTACACGAATATCAACGGTGTGGAACTGAAAGAGGATGTAAAACTCGGTGAGTTTTTCGGAGTGAAGAGTGCCATCGGTCGTTATCCTAGAGAAGAGACGGCACAAGTCATAGGAGCCGCTACAGTTCTTGTCTTCAAAGTCCCCGAATTCGAGAAATTTGTCTCAGACAAAACCCATCTCATCATCAAAATGCTCAAAGTGTTCTCAAGCCAACTCCGCCAGGTCCACCGCCAGGTTAGGGAAATCCTCGGACAAGGAGAAGCCAAGAACCCCGCTTTTGAACTGATGAACGTTGCAGAAGTTTTTTATAAAAATGGAAACTTTGAACACGCAGCTTACGCTTTCGAAAAATACTTACAACATTATCCAGACGGAATGTACACTGACCGAGCTCGCCAACTTGTTGATTTGGCTCGTAAAAAAACGCCTTTCCCCCTCACCATACAAGAGTTAGTTTATAAGCCGGAACCTGGAGCCCAAGCAGGGAAACTTCAGGAAATGTTAAAAACGATGGCTGTCCCATCCCAAAACTCTGGATCCAACATCGACCCCAATTCCATTCTTTCCCAATATGATAAGGCCTCAACTCTTATGAATGCAGGAAAGTATGCGGAGTCCATCGATCTATTCAAAACGGTATCAGAGAGAACAGATTCTGTTACCCAAGAAGAAGAACAGTTTGTCGAAAACTCTTTATTTTATATGGGTAAGTCTAGTTTCAAAGCCAAGGACTATCCTGGAGCGATTTCCCATTTTTCTAGTTTTATTAAAAAATACCCCAAAGGTCTTTTACTAAAAGAAAACCTTTACCACCTAGCACTTGCTACAGAGGCTTCGGGGGAAAAAGAAAAAGCCAAACAGTTATTCCAAAAGGTAACGCAAATGCCACCTTTGGATGATAGTATCTCAGAAGATGCTAAATCCAAACTCAAAGGAGGCAAATAGTGAACGACCAAATGTTAGAAGCCATGTTTGGAAAGTTTGGAAAGGTATTTCAACCGAACGAAGTATTGTTTTGTGAATACGAACCTGGAAATGACTTTTATTTAATCAAAGAAGGAAAAGTCAAAATCACAAAAACCATTGGAACCAGTATCAAAACCTTGGATGTTTTGGAAGCTGGGGATATTTTGGGAGAGATGGCCATTTTGGAAGAACAACCTCGTTCTGCCACTGCCATTGCTGTGACTGAAGTGAAAGCCCTGAACTTCAACCGTGCGAATTTCGAAATGTTAATGACGAAAAACCCGGCCCTTGCCATGAAACTCCTTCATATTTTTTCCTTTCGGATTTATGACCAAAAACGCCGCCTCATGATCCTACTTATGGATGATATCATTGGAAAGGTATGCGACGTCTTTGTGATGTTATACGAAAAGCAGTATAACAATGATGTATATAACGAAATCATCCTTTCTGCCACTGTGGATGACATTGCCAATTGGTGTGCCCAACCTGTAGGCGAAGTCCAAAAGGTCCTCATGCAATATGTAAAAACAGGCAAACTAGATCTCTATCCGGATAAAATTGTTATTCACAATATCTCCGATTTCCAAAGGATAGTGAATCAGAAACGTAAACCTACGTAAAAGCTCCCATAGCTCAGGTGGATAGAGCACTAGTTTCCTAAACTGGGGACACAGGTTCGAATCCTGTTGGGGGCAAAAGATATGGCGGAACAACCAGGAACCCTACTTTATTATTTAAAACGATCTGCAGAATTTCTGGAAAAAAAGGAAATTCCAAATCCCCGTGTGGACGCCGAATGGATCCTTTCCGATCTTTTAAATCTCCCACGTATCAAACTCTATTCCCAGTTTGAAATGCCGCTTGGCCAAAAAGAAATCGACATTTACCGCGAACGAATTGTAGAACGAAGCAAAAGAAAACCTGTCGCTTACATCACTGGTAAAAAAGGATTTCATAAATTTGAATACTTGGTAACAGAAGATGTCCTCATCCCAAGGCCCGAAACAGAAGAACTTGTGGACTACCTTTGGAAAAAAAAAGAAGAGCTATCCTTCACTGAACCAAGTCCTTTACAAATTTGGGATCTATGTTCGGGGAGTGGTTGTATTGGCCTTAGTCTCACACAACTTCTACCAACGAGTGTTGTGACTCTCTCCGACCTTTCGGAAAAAGCAATTGGTGTCAGTCGTCGCAATTCTGAAAAATACAACTTAGACGAGAGAACTAATTTTTATGTTTCTGATTTGGACGCAGAGATCCCCAAAGAATTATTATTTGATTTGATAGTCTCCAATCCCCCTTATATTCCAGAATCAGAAAAACCAGAAATTATGCCGGATGTCCTCGATTATGAACCGCATCTGGCACTCTTTGTATCTGATTTTAAAGAATTCCACAAACGATTGTTATCTGTAGTATTTAGTCGATTAAATCCAGGTGGGAAACTCATGATGGAAACCCATCCTTTGTACATAGAAGAACTAGAAGAGATGGCAAAAGGGTTGGGTTTTATCGGGACTAAAAAAATCTTAGACAGCTCTAAGAAAGAACGTTTCCTCTTCGCCGAAGCCCCGCATTCATCCTAGTGGTTGGATCTCTCTTTGCCAAAAAGTTGGACTGAGGATTGGATTTTAAAAAGTAATAAATAAAGCTCTTTTTCGTCTGTTTCTGTTAGGTCCTTTCGAAAAACAAAATCTGCCGATGCGATGATGGGAAGACCCTTTTCCCAAACATCTTTTCCCTTTTTGGTAAATCGTAGATTGTATTGGCGTTTGTCGGTTTCTGAGATTTCACGTTTCACCCAATTTTTTTTGACCCAACCATCCACGAGTCTCGAAATCGTGGTTTTGTCTTTTACCAGCCTTTCACTCAATTCCTTTTGGTTTAAACTTTCCGATTCTGACAAAGGAAGAAGTGACATCCATTCTTCAAACCGCATCCCAATTCTTTTTTTGATAAATTCTTCCGAAAGAAACCGGCGCATTAAAAGCAAAGTTTCGCTCATATAAATCCCGAGATAACTTGATGTGTTTTCCAGTTTCACGATTCCAGTCCAAAGATTTTAGAAATATTGACAAGCTTTTTTAGTTGCAACCTGCAACCATATAGTTGTATAGTGCAACTATATTCAAAACACAAAAATAGAGAATATACGAAACCTTTGAGGAAATGTTATGGAATGGAAATACCAAACAATCGAAAGAGAGGGATTTGCCCTCCAAGTGGCAAAAACTAAAAATGGAGGCCCACCCCTATTTTGGATAGGAAGTGCCTTGTACTATCCAAGAGTCATCCCAAGTGTGATGGCCGAAAAATTCGAAATCACTGTGGTGGACCAGAGAGGGTTTGCCAAACGATCCAGTTCCTCAAAAGAAACAAAAGAGGATTATTCTTTAGAGAAACTACTCGAAGATTTTAGTTTCCTACAAAAAGAGCTAAAAATCCCGGCCTGTCCTATCATTGGCCATTCCGGGCATGGGTATATGGCATTGGCTTATGCAGCAAAATACCCAGACCAAGTCAAAAACCTTGTGATGGTCTCCACAGGCCCAAGCCACGGAAGTCCTATGTTCGAAGCAGAAGTTTATTTCCAGAAACATGCCTCTGATCTTCGTAAAGAGGCACATTTGGAAAACCAAATCCAGTTTCAAAAAAATATAGAAAGAACACCCGAAGATTTTTTTATCCATTATTGTGTGAGTTTGGAAGCCAAAGGGTTTTACCAAGTTCCCTTTCCATCTAGAAAGTTTTGGGAAGGAATCCATACAAACAAACTTGCCTTTGATTTTTTGTTTGGTGAAGTGTTTCGAGACATTGAAGTATCTGATTTCTTCCAAAAACTTTCTAAACCGATTTGGATTTGTATGGGGAAAGAAGACTATCAGGTGGCACCATACTACACTTGGGATCCTATCTTAAAAGAGTTTCCAGAAATCAAAATGACTGTGGTGGATAAGTCTAGCCATTTGCCTTTTTTGGAAAGGCCGGAGGAATTCCTAAACGAATTTCAAAACGCCCTGCTTGGCAGGTAGACAATAAAAAAGCCCGTCACCTTTCAGGGTGCCGAGCTTTTCAGAAATCAAAAACACTAGTCCTAACAGAATGACTTCCCTAAAGACTAAAAATGTTTTAACCTAACATGTCTTTTACTTCGTTTCTTTCTTCTTTCAACTCGTTGTGAGTGATGTCAAATTTTTCCTTACCGAATGCATTGATTTCAAGGCCGGTAACGATCTCTACTTTTTTGCCATCTGATTTGAGCGGGTATCCAAAGATAAGACCTTTGTCCACACCATACTCACCATTGGAGTGGCAAGCAGCACTGAACCAATCACCAGCTTTTGTAGGAGTGACAATGTTATGCACTGTATCCACTACTGCGTTTGCTGCAGAAGCCGCAGAAGAAGCTCCGCGCGCCGCAATGATCGCTGCTCCTCTTTTTTGAACAGTAGAGATAAAATCACCTTTTAACCATTCTGTGTCTGAAATCAAATCAGTGGCTGGTTTTCCTTTGATTTTTGCATTGTAGAAGTCAGGGTATTGAGTTGCCGAGTGGTTTCCCCAAATCGCAACGTTCGATACGTCTTTCACGAGAACTCCTGCTTTCTGAGCAAGTTGTGTTTTCGCACGGTTTTCATCAAGACCTGTCATCGCAAACCATCTGTCAGATGGCACACCTTTTGCGTTGTTCATTGCAATGAGTGCATTTGTATTACAAGGGTTACCAACCACAAGAACTCTTACGTCACTAGCTGCATTCTTTTCGATTGCCTTTCCTTGTGTTGTAAAAATTCCACCGTTGATTTTAAGAAGGTCTCCCCTTTCCATTCCTGCTTTTCTTGGAACAGAACCAACAAGAAGTGCCCAGTTGATGTCACGGAACGCCTCATCAATGTTAGAAGATACTGACACTTTTTCGAGTAACGGGAAAGCACAGTCATCCAATTCCATAATGACACCTTTAGCGGCTGGAAGGGCTTGTTCCAATTCCAATAATTGGAGTTCCACTGCAGTGTCAGGTCCAAACATTTGTCCTGAAGCGATACGAAATAGGAGTGCGTATCCGATTTGTCCGGCAGCACCTGTAACAGCAACTTTTACTTTTTTGCTCATATAAATTTTCCTTTAATTTTATAATTTATGATTATTGTTTTAATTCTTTTTGGATGATCTCATCGAAATTTTCGAAAGGAAGAGCTCCCGAAACAAAGATTCCATTGATAAAAAACGCTGGAGTTCCACTCACACCCACTTTTTGTCCATCTTGGATATCTGCATCGATTTCTGCTTTCAAATTAGATGCATCTTTCATACAAGATTGGTATTTGTCTTTCGAGACACCAGCTTTCACTACCAACGCATCTACATTAGCTTTCCCTAAGTTTCCACTGTTTTCAAAAAACAAGTTGAACACATCCCAATACTTTCCTTCCGAAACAGAACAGTTAGCGGCCATATGTGCATACATTGCATCTTGGTGGAAAGGTAGAGGAAAATCACGGAAGACCCATCGGATTTGACCTTTGTATTTTTCACGAAGTTTTTGGTTCACGTCTTGGCTTCTTTTGCAGAATGGACATTCAAAGTCAGAAAATTCGATGACCGTAATTTTTGCATCTTTCGGTCCGATGGAAGGGTTATTTTTTTCTTCTACAGTCACTCTTACCGCAGCTGGTTCTTTGATCAAAAACTCAACTGGATATTTGGTTACGATATCTCGATAAACAGCACGGCTATGTTCTTGTTCTTGTTGGCTTTTAAGGAAACCAACAATTTTGTCTTTTGTTTCGTTCAAAGACTTTCCACCTAACTGAGCTTTGTTTGACATATAAACATTTAGGATATCTTCTTCAGATGGTTCTGTTGGAGTGAAACCTTGGTTTAACACTTCAGAAGGTTTGATGTTTTTATCTTTTGCAACAAGTTCGAATAATTTATCCTGTGCAAACTCACCAAGGGTGTTTTTGATCAGGCTTTTGTATTCCGATTGGAATTTGGAATAAGCAATCGGAGACGTTTCTTTCACATCACTCAGGTCATATTTTTTTCCGCCGATACTGACTGCATCTTGGGTAATGTATTCCCGAACAAAGGAAGGAACACTGACGATAAAGAGAAGGGCGAAAACGAAGTTGGTAGCTAGGACGATTTTGGAGATGGGATTTTCCATCCACTTTTTAAAAATATTTTCCATCCCTGCCAGCTTCCCGCCCATAAAGCGGACAATCAAACGGAAAAAAGCTAAAAAAATCTTCGATTTTCGCTAAAGCCAACTAGCAAATGTCCGAAAATCTGAGGGAGGGAAAAGGATAGTTTTTTCTCAAAGTGCAGATCCTGAACACGGAGGTTTGGGAAAAATGAATACAATTAACATTCAAGGAAACTCACACATTCCCCCCACGATTCCCACCCAAACAGGGAAACAATCGGAGGAAGGAAAAGAATCTTTCCCAGAGAAGGCTCCCAAGGCTCGGACGGTGACGAAGGTCGAGGCAAATCCGGAAATCAAACCAGAGGATTTAGTTTTAAAACCAACTCCTGCCTCTTTAGAAGAGAAACTAAACCAAATCATCTCGCCGGAAGAAGTGAAAGACTTACTTTCTTTAGTCACACGTACCCCACTACCGTCCCCAAAAAATCATAAGGTAGATACAAAAAGGTAAGTTTGTTTCTTAGTATTGCCATTCTCGACAGTTTCATCCTGGTCCTTAGCGGAGTGTTGACCGTTGCCGTTTTGGGACTAGGACTTGTTGTTTACAACCAATTCATCCATCCCGTCATTTCCAGAAAAGAATCGGACCGATTCATTCCCGTACAAACCGGAGACAAATACGATCTTGTGGTCGACGAACTCAGTCGATTTGCCAGTTTTCATATCGGAAGTAAAACCGGAAACCTCGCCACCCGTTGTAATGCGATCTCAGAAGACCATCTCATCTTTCAGTTCAAAAAAAGTCGTGATAGCGAAGATTATACCATTACCGTATTAAAAAATGGACCAACTTTCTACAAACCACCACGGATGGAACATTATGGAAAAATGGAATCCAAAGAAAGTTTTGAATCTTATGAAATCATTGGCCACCCAGTCGAATTTCGAATCTCAGATAAAATTGCCAAAGAGCGGATGGTAAACTTTATTGAAATCTCCCTGACCTCTTCTTTTTATTTCAACAGATCCGGAAAAGAAAGAATGAAGTTTACCTTTGAAGTGGGAAAAATCCAACCAGGGATCAACCGAAAAGTTAGGTTTCGTGGAGATGTTTACGGATTTGGAAAAGAAGAAGGAGCCGACGAAGACTAAAACTATTTGAATTGGATTCGAACACCGAGTCCATCCGGTTTCACTCGTTTGAATGAATAAGGAATCTTTGCCTCACCCATCACTGTAGAAATTGTTTTTTCTAATTCAGCCTGTTTGGTTTTCACTGACTTTCGTTCTAAAAATACAAGTAAACTTGGTCCGGATCCAGACAAACAATATCCAATCCCTGCCTGTGTTAAGGTGTCTGCCAAAGGAAATAAGGGAGAAGATTTAGGAATTCGGTATGGTGTATGCATCTTATCTTCTAAACCAACGAGAAGGTCACCAAACTTTCGTTTGTCTAAAAAATGCATCCAAGCGCCAATCCGAGACAAATTAAAAATCACATCAGCTGTGGCATAAGATTTGGGAAGTGTTTTCCTAGATTCTTCAGTGGAAACATGGTACTCTGGTGTTAAAACAAAAATGACAACCGAAGAAGGAAATTTTTTACGAAAGTATCTAAGCTTTTCACCAAACGTTGAATAGGCGAAAACAAACCCACCCAAATAAGCGGGTAATGTATTATCAGGATGACCTTCAAATTCAGCCAAATATTGAGTAAATGCAGGTTCCGTGGGAACAGACGTAGCTTCCAATCGTTTGTGAACTTCCCTGGCCAAGGATAAACCAGCAACAATGGCCGAAGCACTAGAACCAAGTCCACCTTTTAAGGGCAAAGATAGACTCATCTTACAATGATAAGGTGGAGGTGTTACATTCGGTAAAAATTTTTTAAAATAGGAAAGATAGGACTGATAAACCAAATCTTCTTTTTCTGAGAACGGCAAGGGTTTGCCGTTTTTTAATTCTGTTTTGGACTCAGTAATATCTTTTGAAAAACTAAATTCAAATTGGTTATGAAGATCCAAAGCAAGACCCATAAGGTCAAAACCAGGTCCCAAGTTGGCGGAAGTTCCCGGCACTTGGATCAGAATCTTAGGAAGGCGAATCATCGTTTCGCCCAGGCTCTAAGACCTGATTCGAAAATCAACCTCTCTTTCTTGCGAGGAATTGTTCTACAACATGAAGACCACCAAGGACTACCGCCGGAATTCCTTGGCCTGGATAGACAGTGTCTCCAGTAAGAAGTAAGTTTGGATCTTCCGAGCGGTTACTCAACATACGGAATGGATTCGAAAAATAGGAACCAGGAATCCCTCCCACTCTCCCAAATTTCCGACCTGTCCATGTTTTCCATGTAACAGGTGTTGCAGAATGTAAAAATATAATTTTGTCTTTTTGAAACCAAGAAAAACTTTCCTCTAAGGTTTGAATGATAATCGATTCGATTCTTTTCTTTTTTTCTTGGTAGGAAGGATCGCGAATCCAAGATTGTGGATTTTCGATATGGGTTGAAATCGACAGGATACGAATTCCTTTTGGGGAACGAATGGGATCCTCAGGATGGGAAAGAGAAAGAAAAATGGAATTCCCTCCTCCATATGGTAAAACATCCTTCAAATGGATCTGGTGGTGAAGGCATTCCGTTTTTGCCCATTCTTCAGATGGATTGGTTTCTATGGCCATCCCCATGGAAAAAGCACCCCAAATTCCTTTTTCAAATTTCATAGTTTTCTTTTTTAGTTTTGGCAAGTCCTCTGTGATCTCTGTTAGGTTCCAGATAGGAAGATTCGAAACCACCAAAGGTGCTTGAAACAAATTGTGTTCTCTATTTTTTGTATGTAATTCCCAAATCATTTTTGGATTTGTTTTGGTGAATCCGATTTTTTTCAGATGGATCACTTCTTGTTTATAGAGAATTTTTCCGCCATTTGATTCTATTTTTTGCAGGATCGATTCGGAAAGACTCACCATCCCTCCTTTGACAACATAGTTTTGTAATTGCGGATAAGTAAGCCCGATAGACGCAAATGACATGGAAATTTTTGTCGATGTTGTTTGGCTTGTGATTAAAAGTTGTTCTTCTAAAAATCGAATCCATTGTTTGTTTTTAGTAAGACCCAAACATTTTAAAACGAAACGTAAGGAGATAAAGGAAAAAAACAAAACAAGTAAGTCGCGGAGCCGAAACGCACCCATGGATTTCCAAATATCGGTAAGATTTTGGAAAGGGAAAAATTTATATCTTCCCGACAAACTCCAAAGAGAATCAGAAATCAAATAACAAAGTTTCCAAAATACCTCCATCTGCATATCGCCACCAAACACTCGTTTTGCTTCCGTAATCCATTCCTTGCGGTCTTGGAAACGTTCAATGGTTTTTCCATCCATATGGACTACCATCGATCGTTTTAATGGGAAAAGAGGAAATTGAATTTGAAAATCTGTGGAAAGTTTATGAAAGGGAAGACCAGGTTCCAATCCCACAAGGGTTGTAGCACCTGATTCAAAGACAAAACCATTCTTTTGGAAACTAGAAGCACAACCACCAGGAGCTGTGCCTTTTTCTAAAACCAAAACTCTTTGGCCTTTTTCTGAAAGTGACAAAGCAGCACTAAGTCCGCCAAGTCCAGAACCGATGACCACTACATCCCAAAATGTATCCATCCCTCTGTAGACCATCCTACAGAGAAAGATGGAGATAAATTAAAAAGTTTTGTTTATTCGGACCAAAGTTTTTTTAAATCGCTTGCTATGTTTTTTTGCATGGCTTCGTTTGTTCCCCCACCGATGCTCAGTAAAATCGCATCCCGATGCAATCGTTCCACAGGATATTCACGGCAGTACCCATAGCCACCTAATACTTGTATAGCGTTACGTGAAACACGTTCTGCCATTTGAGTGGCAACCAGTTTTGCGGAAGCCGCCCCAAGTGAATTGCGAACATCTGGTCCAAGTTCACTTGCCACATGATACACAAGGGCACGAGCTGCTTGGTAGTCCGCATAAGACTCGGCGACCATCCTTTGGATTTGACCAAACTCCATTAATTTTTTACCAAAGGCCTCTCTATGGCGAATGGTATAATCACACATGATATCAATACATCTGCGAGCAATTCCAAGTGACTGTGCCGCAAGTGTCACTCTTTCAATTTCTAAATTGCGCATCATATGAGTGACTGCCCCATTTTCTATGCCGAGTAAATTTTCTTCGGGGACTTCCATATCTTCGAACACAAGTTGTGTTGTTGGGGATGAACGCATTCCCATTTTCTCTTCTTTTTTTCCAACCGAAAAACCTTTGTAAGACGACTCGATCACAAAGGATGTCATTTTTTTGGAAGATTTTTCTAACTTGGTATAAAGAAGAAAAATCTGACCAATGGATCCGTTCGTAATGTATTGTTTGACCCCATTGATGATATAACGATCCCCCTTTTTCACTGCATTTGTGGTCATTCCAAGAACGTCGGTTCCGGCTCCAGGTTCTGTCATCCCCATCCCACCAATCCATTCTCCGGTGATGACCTTACTCAAATAACGGCTCCTTTGAGAAGGGTTAGAACTATAGAAAAAATTATTCACAAACAGTACTTCGTGAGCCAGATAAGAAAGAGTAAATCCTGGATCAAACCGAGACATCTCTTCATGGATGATGACAGCAGCAAGAGGATCGAGTCCATGCCCACCATCTGCTTCCGGCACTGTGATTCCAAAAATTCCCAGTTCAGAACCAAGGCGTTTGAAAAGCATGGTATTGAATGTTTCATTTTCATCGTTTTCCTTTGCTTGTTCGTCCATTTCACGTTCTGCAAAGGATGCCACTGATTCTCGCAGTGCCAGGTGGTCTTCTGTAGGATTAAATAAATCAAGAGGTGATTTTTTTGTCGAAAGCGTACTCATGGAGATAATTTTTTCGTACTTTTCCTGAGCCTGTAAACGAAAAAACCAAAGGGAATTGCCTAAGTAAGATTGAATTCGCTACAAAAACGAACAGTTTTTTAGGGAATCAAAACAGAAAATCAAAGTATAAATCTCATTTCCGCTAACAAAAGTTATTTTGTCGTGAGAACATTGACACAACTTGTGTTAAGTTAATACAGAAACTACATCGGGTAATAGTATCACTACTAAGAACTAGTAAATGCCCTAATAGAAAATTCTTATAAATCAAAAAGTAATATTAAATTCTAAGGAATGATTTACTTTTTATCGATTCTATTAAAACATCACCATAACATCTGGAAATAACTTTCGTCATATAAGCAAAAATTACAATGAGCACTAACGATACAAACATAGTACCTAGAGAGAAGCTCGCCAAATTTGAGTTAACCGAAGAATCTTTAAATAGTTTTCGTAAAAACAATAACATCCCTCTCGATCTTTACAATAAAGACGGACAAATCCTCATTCATAAAAAAAGAAATCCCACTGAAGCAGATTTCGGAAAACTCCTAAAGTTTGAAATGCAAGGGGTTTATTTCCTCATTTCCGAACTTAAAAAAACCAAACAACAAATGAATGGGGGCCATTTTTTAGAACCAGGCCGAACCACTAAATTATTCGACCAAGAAAAAACAGCCAGGTTTGCCAAACAATCCCAAGCCCTCATTGAAGACCTTCGAAAAACATCCTTTTCCTCAGAACAAGCCGTGTTCGTACAAAACTCGGTCAATGAACTTCTGACCGACTTCACAAGTAATCCCGACTATGAACTTGGAATTTTTAATATTTTAGAAATCCTTGGGGTAGCTGGAGTTTCTGTTGAATCAGAACTGATGACCAAACGCACCGTAGTGGCTATGGGGATGAAAGTTCGCACAAAAAAGATTGTCAACGAAGGCAAAGAAGAATCCAACAAAAAAGACCATTTGAGTCTTATGATGGCAAGTTACTTAGCGGATGTAGGATATTCCCGATTGGATATCAAAAACAATCCCAAACTGACCAAAGAAGAATACACGGTTGTCCAACAACATCCTATCATCAGTTATCTAATGACTCTTCCTGCGCCAGAAATTGAATCCCATGTTCGTACTTTAATTTTAAATCACCACAGACCCTACCGTGGCAATGGGGTGAATAATAATTTTCCCGATCCAAGATCACTTTTCACCAAACTCATGTCAGTTCGTGACAAATATAACAAAGAAGTTGGGAAAGAAAGAATCATCCAGGACATAGAACTCCAACTTCACTTACAAGAGAACAATGTAACTTCTGCAAGTTTCGAAGAAGACATAGCCATCCTTTCTTTGGCAAGTGAATATGCTTCTCTTACTTCCAACCAACCTTGGAGACCAGCATTCAAATCATCTACAGCTCTTAAGATGATTTTAAATGATTCTTTTTTCTCTTATAGCAATAAAAACATCAGACATCTTTTGGATTATGTGGGAAGTTCTCTCACCAACAACGAAAACATTGTGAACTTTGGTGACTTTGTCATCACCGCTTCCGTGGATTCTGAAAGAAGAGCTCATTTTGATATTTGTCTTGTTTTGGATGTGGGTCGTTACCAAACAAGACCCAAACTCCAAAGAATTTGTAGCATCAATCCAGTGTTTCAGAAAGGAAACAAATTCAAAATTGCTGATTTTGATTTGCATAGCATTAAAATCGATCGTAGAAAAGCCATTATGGATTTGGCCTTACAAGCAGGGACATCTCGTGTGATTTATATCATCGATCCAGAACTCAATCCCGCTCTTCACGAAGCCGTTTATAAAATCAACATGGCCTCCTAAGATCCACTTGGTGCATAAAGATGAATTTTTTGTTCTCTTCCAGAAAGAGTCACAAGTTCCTTTTTGTCCCAACCGGCTGGAGAACCAATCTCCAACCAAACTGCTTCTGAAATTAAAAAGTTAACTCCCAAATCTTTACAGGTCGACTCAATCCGAGAGGCTGTGTTCACCGTATCTCCAATCACAGTGTATTCCATCCTCTCTTCTGATCCAATACTTCCGCAAAAAACTTCGCCTGTATGAATTCCAATTCCAATCTTAACCTCCGATTCCCCTGCCCTGGTTCGTTCTTGGTTCCATTGATTTAATTCATCTAACATAAACTTGGCGGCAAGGACTGCATTTTCTGAATCCTCTCCTGGTTTTTCTGATGGAGAGGGTGTGCCAAAGGTTGCCATCACAGCATCTCCAATGAATTTATCCAAACTCCCGCTATGTTTAAAAATGGCTCTTACCATCCTACGACGAAATTCTGTTAAAAAAACAGAAAGGGCTTCTGGATCCATTGGTTCTGAAAATTGAGTGAACCCTCGGATATCGCTAAAAAGAATTGTTACTTTTTGGCGCCTGCCTTTGGCGATCACTTCTGGTTCGGATACAATTTCCGAAACTAGGTCAGGGGAAAAATAACGAGATAAGGTTGTTTTTTGTGACTCGGCCGCAGCAAATTTTAATAACATACGAAGGCTTCGAAAGATTGCATAGGAAATGGCAAAGACCAAAATCAAATAAACAGTGGGTTTGGTTACGGAAGCATCGGATAAAATGATTTGGTCTCCGAGAACATAATTATGCCAATCATAACTACTGACCGAATTTTTATCCACAAGTGCATAAACCAAAAATCCGTAGTAACTGAATAAAAAACAAATGAAAGAAAAGTTTACGAGAGAAAATCGGTATTGGAATAAACTCAAAGAAAGTGGTAAAAGATAAAATACAACCAAAGGAGTTTTGACAAGGAAGTTTGGATTTCCTTCTCCTTTTAAAATGTACCAATTAAAAATGGTAACCGTAATCAGTAAGTTATCAATAAACAAACTAATATAATCATACTTTGTTTTCCAATGCCCACGACTCTTTTTTAGAATTTGAGCATGAACGAATGTATTAATAAAATAAAATGCAATTGCTACATAATTGACCAAATATCCATATACAGAATCGGTATTACTAAGATTGGCAACTGCACTGGCAACGAGAGCCACTCCGATCACATACCGAAACCGAACCGCAAACAAAGCCCCCATTTGTTCCTCTTGGAAAAGAAGCTCCGACATATATTTGGGAAATTGATCTCGGATGCAGTACACAGAACGAATGGCTTTGATTAGGGAGGGGAACATAGGCAGACATTCCATCACTGAAAGTTTTCATGGCAAGGGAATTTTCTCTTTGCCAAATTAGAATCTGTTCGTATCAATGAATGATGTTCCAAAACGAATTCATCATTCGAACGGGAAAACTCTCCTCCTTTCTTGCTTGGGACATCCTAATCTCCCTAATGGCCAACCTTTCTTTTTTCTCTTTGTATCGAAACCAAAACCTAACCCCCACCCTACTCTTGTTTTATCTATGTTCTGTTTGGACTTTGTATTTGGCCGATCATTTATGGGATTCTCGACGAGAAACGGAACCTCTTTCAGAAAGAGGAACTTTCTACAAAAAACACCAACGAACAATCGTTATTGTCATTTTCCTTCTTATTTTGGTTTCCCTATTTGCTGGTATCCTTTATGAATTTACCTTTCTTTGGGAACACCTTCCCCTCCTCCTTTCCTTTTTATTTTGTCTTGGTTTGGTTGTAAAAGCTGTGTCACCAGTCCCTAAAGAAATTTTGGTTTCTGGGTTTTATACACTCGGGGTGCTCGCTCCATTTGAAACATTTGGTAACATGGATGGACTGGCCTTTGTATTTTTTCTCCATGTCTTAGCCAATGTCCTCCTTACCTACAATCTGGACCGAAACTTTGACCAAAGGCAAAATACCTTTACCCTCATCCAAAACCTGGAGCCCCAAAAAGTAAGGATGGTTGTACTTTGTCTTTTGGGAACGGGAGTTTTTTTCCTCCTTTTTTTGTGGACGAAGGGCCAAGTCAAAGACCCTTTTTTTTTCGGGATGGGACTAACCTATCTTTGGCTTTGTGTTTGTGCATTTCTGAAAATGGAGAGAGTTCCCTTTAAGTCCCTTTGTGAACTTTCCTACCTTCCCCTCTTCCTTCCCCAAATCTTTTTTTTCTTCTCCCTACTTCCTTAAAATTTAGGGTGGGTTTATGTGGTTACTTTGCATCCATTCGCTTGCACTTTTGGTTTTTGTCCTTCTTTACTCTTTCCGATTTCGAAAATTGGTGCCAAATCCCGAACAAAGTATCCTGGAACAAATCCAAGTGGCCACAAAAGACTGGAAATCCACTCCGAATTTGGTCCTTCTCATCGCCTTCTCTCTATTCTTACTGTTTCCACTCACCTTAGGATTTTCCTTTTACCTCAAAAGTGATGCCAACGTCCTTGTTGTCATTCTCTGGATCATTTGGGCCTACAATTGGAGTAAATACAGTTTCTTCCGAGAATAAATTACTTCCCTTATGACTTCGCTCCCGTTTTCTGGTCTAAGGTAATCCACGAAAACGGGGTTAAGGAATGAAAATTGTTGTTCTAGTAAAACAGGTTCCGGACACGGAAACCAATATCAAAGTCGGCGACAAATCGATCAACGAAGCTGGCGTAAAATGGATCATCTCTCCTTATGATGAATTTGCTATCGAAGAGGGAATTAGAATTCGTGAAAAAAGCGGTGGAGAAGTCATCGCAGTGTCCCTCGGCCCAGACCGTGCCGTAGAAGCACTTCGTACTGCCTACGCAATGGGTGTAGACAGAGCTGTTCATGTAAAAGTGGATGACTACGTAACTTTTGACTCTACATACACTTCCGAACTTCTTGCAAACCTCATCAAAGCTGAAAACGCAGATGTAGTGATTGGTGGTCGTCAATCCATCGATACTGATAGTTCACAAGTTGTGGTTCAAATTGCAGAGAGATTGAATGTTCCTCACGTTGCTATGGCCCTCAAACTTGAGTTTGACGGAAACAAAGTGACTGCAACTAGAGAAATCGAAGGTGGAACTGAAGTAGTAGAAACAACTGCTCCTTTAGCTGTCACTGCGCAAAAAGGTTTGAACGAACCAAGATACCCTAGTTTGAAAGGAATCATGTCTGCGAAGAAAAAACCGGTAGATGTTAAAAAACCGGAAGAACTCGGAGCAACAGGATCTAAACTCGAAGTTGTATCTCTCGAACCACCTCCTCCACGTATCGCTGGTCGAAAACTGGAAGCAGCAGATGCACAAGGTTTTGCATCTCAACTTGTAAAAGCTCTTCGCGAAGAAGCGAAGGTCATCTAAGGAGACGAACATGGCTGATGTTTTAGTAGTTGGTGAATTAAAAAACGGCGAACTTAAAAAAATCTCAAAAGAACTCACTTCTGCAGCTCGAAAAATTGCGGACTCCATTGGTGGTAAAGTTCATACAGTAGTCATTACTGAAAACGTTGATGCGTTTGCAGGTGATTTGAAAGCGGTTGGTGCTGATACAGTAATCGGTGCAAACCTTGGTGAATTTTCTCCTGAAGGTTATGCAAATGGAATTTTTGCAATCATCCAAGAGAAAAAACCAGCAGTGGTTTTAATTCCACACTCTGCTCAAGGAAAAGAATACTCTGCAAGAGTAGCGATCAAAGCAAATGCTGGAATCGTTGCGGATGCGGTTGGTCTTTCTGTTGACGGTGGTAAAGTGGTTGCTAAGAAACCAATTTACTCTGGAAAAGCGTATGCAAATTTCAAAGTCACTTCTGACATTCAAATCTTTACAGTACGTGCTAACTCACAAGAAGTAACTCCTAAAGACGGAGCAGGTGCAGTAGAAAAATCTGGTGCAGCAGCTGGTGAAGTAAGAACTAAGTCTATCTCTAAAGATCTTTCTGGTGGAAACAAAGTGCAACTTGCTGATGCTTCTATCATCGTATCTGGCGGACGCGGAATCAAAGGACCAGAAAACTGGCCAATCATCCAAGACTTGGCTGACACTCTTGGTGCAGCTCTTGGTGCTTCCCGTGCGACTGTAGACGCAGGATGGATTTCTCACTCCCACCAAGTAGGACAAACAGGAAAAACTGTCTCCCCTAACTGTTACATCGCTTGCGGTATCTCCGGAGCCATCCAACACTTAGCGGGTATGGGATCTTCTAAATACATCGTTGCCATCAACAAAGATGGAGATGCTCCTATTTTCAAAGTAGCAACTTACGGTGTTGTTGCAGACCTTTTCGAAGTAGTGCCTGCACTTACTTCTGAGTTCAAAAAAGTATTGGGTTAATCCCAATACGAACCATCAAACTTTGAGGAATTTCCTTCCCAAATTTTCGATTGTTCTCCTTTTCTCTGTCCAAACGGGTATCCTTTGGGCAGAGGATGGAAGGGATCGTTTGAATGCCGTCATCGGCAAAATGAATTCCCTAGAAAGTTTTCGCGCCTCTGTCACTGTCAATGGTGGCCTCACTGGTGTCGTTTCCTACAAAAGCCCAAACCAACTCCATGTCAGATTTAGTGATGGAAGGATCATTTCCTCCAATGGACGAATTTTATGGTTTTATAATCCAGATTCATCGATTGCAGGCAAACAAGACCTGAAAGGTGTTTCGGGTGGCCTTGGTGGACTTCTTTCCGGTTATGAAAATGTGTCAGTTAGTGGAAGAACTTTTCGTCTAACTTCCAATACCAAACGGTATAATGAAATTATCCTGGTTGTTTCTGATAACGACCTCCCCCGTGTACTCAAAATGAAACGTTCCGACGAAGAAATTACTGAAGTGGCTTTCTCTGGGATTGCTACAAACATTGGTCTTGGAACGGGACTATTCAACTTTCAACCACCCACAAGCTCACAAATTGTTGAGAACCCTCTCAACCAAAAGGAGTAATTGTGACTCCGGTTTCCCGTACAGAAGCACACCGCGTTTTTGCCGATTTATATCGTAAAACTCGTACGCCAGAACACCAACAACTCATCGATGAAGCCATTTTAAAATCCAATGATGTTTTCATTCGGATTGATCTCATTCGCAAAGTGGATGAGGACTATGAAAATAAAAACAAACCCAAAAAAGACGATGGTCGCGACCGCGGACTTCCCGAAAAAGAACAACCAAGAAGAGAAGTCCTCTCTCGCACTAGTACACCCGAACCAAAACCAAAACGTTCTAGCGATTTAGTCACAATCGATAGTGCCAAACAAAAACAAAACCCAGCAAAAAAACGAGTCATCGAACAAAGACAAGGTGGTGGTCTCCTTGCAGGTTTGTTTGGTGGTGGTGCCGGCAGTGTAAACAATTCCATCAGCAAATTTGGAAAAGATACAGGAACCATCGACATTGGACTTTTTGGTAGAAACCCAACCATTTCCAATAATGTAGAAAAACTATTTCGAGGAATGAAAGAAGATGTTCTGATTCCAACCATCCAAGCCCTTCGTGTTTCCGAACAACAAGGTTGGAGGATTTGGACTCCCCTAGTTTACAATATCATCAATAACTTTAATAAATTCTATAATGCTTTTGCCTCATTGGATGCATTGATTTTAGATAAAATTTCCGCTGATATATTTTTAGAGCGTTCTCTTAAAATGCAGATGTTCTATGTCCGTTTTTTGCAGAGAAGCGATGCTAACGATATTATTTTATCCAATCTTCCAGACATTGTAAAAATGGATGATAAACTCACACCAAAACTCAGTAAAATCATGGAAGGTGTGAATTATGCGATCAACTTAGAAAACACAAAACCAAAGTTATCCGATGCTATTACTGCGTTTTATATTGTAGCAAAAAAGAAAATGTTCACTTGGCCGGAGATTGTTTCTGACCTACGTGTCCCAGCCATCCAAGAACATAAATTCCAAGCAGCCAGAGAAATCCAAAAAGAAGTGGAGATCACAGTTGCTAAAATTTCTGACGATATCAATACAAGAACTTTCAAAAAAGAAGAACTAACGAATTTGCGTTCTCGTTATTTTTCTATAGATGATAAAGGGAAAATCAGTTTTGATTTTTTAAATGTGGTTGTGGACGATTTTATGGCCCACCATATGCCTGAATCAGCCAAAAGCCAAACAGTCAAAAATAGTTACAAATCGCAACCACATAGACTCGTTTATCTTTTGTTACGCGATTTACAAACCGTTTATATCAACTTAATCGAAGGATATGTTCGCCTTGGTGACAAAAACCAAAACCAAGAACTCCTTCTCATCCAACCGGGACTTTTCAGAAACGAAATTGACCAACTCAATTCACTTGTTCGAACCATTGACAATTTTAATAAAAAATTCCCAAGTTTTCAATATAGTTTCCAACAATACGGAATGGATTATAGCACTGGAAATGCGGCAAACGATCAAATTGCAGGAACGATTGTGCAAGCTTTACAAGAAGCTTCTGAATTTTTCGGAAGTTTTGCAGGAAAACTCAATATCATTGTAGAAAACCATTTGATGGCAAAAGCCACTGAATCCAAAGGAAAAGTGAACGATAAAATCGTTTCTACAAAAGATAAGGTCATCGAAGAAGTAAAAATTGCACAAAGGTTTATTCCGCATTTTGACAAAATGGTTGTAGCAAAAGAAAGAATTAACGGACTGAAGGTGGAAGATGTATTCATCCAATTCACCAAATATCTCTATAACTATGCAGTCATCTTCAAAGATCCAGCAACCACTTCCAAACTCACTGCACACCGAAAAATCGAACAAGAACTGATCAAATTGAATAAAGAATACGAAAGACTCACCTATTCCACTTTCAACAAAGAAGCCGGAAATACCGTGAATTCTGAGTCTTCCGAAAACCAAGCTGATTCCGATACAATGAATGTCTCTGAATCGGAAGGAGAATCATGAGAGTCCTTACTGGATTACAACCCTCTGGCAAACTTCATTTAGGAAATTACTTTTCTGCGATTAAAAAAATCTTAGACTATCAATCCAAAGAAGAATTATTTCTTTTTATCGCAAATTTACATGCACTCACAACATTCCGATCCAAAGAAGAATTAAAAACTTTCACTCTGGAATGCGCAATCGACTTACTTGCATTAGGTGTTGATCCACAAAAAACTGTTTTTTGGGTCCAAAGTGATGTTCCCGAAGTCACAGAACTCACTTGGTATTTATCTCAATCCATTACCGTTTCGCAATTGCAATTGGCTCATTCTTTTAAAGACAAAGTGGCAAAAGGATTTGTCGCGGGCGCTGGACTCTTTACTTATCCGGTACTAATGGCAAGTGACATCTTACTTTTTTCTGCAGAAAAAGTCCCCGTTGGCAAAGACCAAAAACAACATTTGGAATTTGCACGTGATATTGCCGAAAGATTCAATACACAGTTTGGACAGGTTTTAACGATCCCTGAACCTGATATTGATGAAAATACGGCAACAGTCCCTGGTGTCGATGGGGCGAAGATGTCGAAATCTTATAAAAACACGATCGACTTCTTTGGAACAGAAAAAGAAATCAAAAAGAAAGTAATGTCAATTGTGAGTGATTCGAAGGCAGTTGAAGAACCAAAGGATCCAGAAACTTCCGTGATCTTTCAAATCCATTCACTTTTTCTTTCCCCTTCAGAGAAAGAATCACAAATTCAAAAATACAAACATGGTGGATCGGGTTACGGTGATCTCAAAAAAGATCTGCTCGATTCGATTTTAGCTCACTTTGCACCTTACCGGGCCAAACGAGAAGAACTGGCACAAAACTTAGATTATGTGCACCAGGTCCTAAAAGAAGGAAAGGAAAAAGCGCAAACAGTGGCAGAGAGAAAATTAACCGACGTTCGTAAAACTCTCGGCATCTATCCTTTTTAATTCCAATAGGACCAAAATAGTTTTTTTTTACCCCTCCGGATATGAAGCCGGAGACTTACCTACTCCCCAGAGCTGATTTTGGTTGGTTCTCATTGGGAATCTGCGGAACTGCCTTCTTAATGAAATTGGGTGCAAAAACTCCTGGATTTCATTCTCTACTTGTCCTGACTTTTTTCACCCTCTTCCTATTTTATTCAGTCCTTCCAAGATTTACCTCTTACAAAAATGACAAAAGAATTTACCTTTGTTTCTTTGCCTCTTTTCTCTTTTTGTTTGTGGCTGATGTTCAAGGACAGGCCTACAAAAGAACTACCAATCCCCACTTTCGTTCCTATTTAGAAACGCAGATCAAACACTCCCCACTCAGTAAGTTTGAATCACGTATTGTTATGGGTTTTGTGACAGGTTCTACAAAAGAAATACCGGGAGATTTTAAAGACCTTGCAAAAGAGTCTGGGATCTTACACTTGTTTGCTGCTTCAGGCCTTCATTTGGGAATTTTTATTGGTTCCATACAGTTTTTGGGAAACCTCTGTTTTTCAAAACGAAAATGGATTTCTTTATTTCTATCTTTAAGTCTTGGATTTATTTACTTGGCTGCGCTCGATTTTCCAGTTTCATTTTTACGAGCCTATTTATTTGTTTTTCTTACTCTGACGGCTTCCTTGTTTTATCGAAAAATTGGACCTTCGGATTTACTTCTTTTCTCCTCTGCTTGTATTGCATTTTTTCTATTTTACGATTTTCTTAGCATTGGATTTTTGTTATCCTTTGGAGCAGTCTTTGGAATTTTTTTTCTTAAACCAATTCTAGATAAACTTGTTTTCCCTGATTCAAAATCCTTTCTAAAAGAAAATCTTCATCTAACAATTGCATGTTCTCTTTGTAGTTTTCCCATCCTTGTCTATTACTTTCGCTCTTTTTCCTTTGGTGGGATAGGCATCAATTTTCTATTGGTTCCGATGGCGGGAATACTTTTGCCAACACTTTATATAACTTTATTTTTACAAAGCCTTGTTCCCACTTTTTTATTAGAACCACTTGCCTCTTGGATTTGGGTTCCTGCTTCATTTGAACTTTCTATTTTTTTGAAACTATTCCATTGGTTTTCAGATTTGGGCAGGGGATATAAAACTTGGATGAACGTTCCCCGGGAACTTTGTTTCATTTCCGTCTTTCTTATTTTTTGTATTCCCTTTTATCCCAAAATTCGTTTTTTAAACCTACCCCTTTTTCGATTTTGTTTTTATCTACTCCCCAGTTTGTTTTTGGGATTTTCTTATTTTTTCTCAACACAAACCCTCCTCCCAAAATTCATCACAAAACTTGGAAAGGGAAATCTTTCCATTCGTTTCGGTGACCACTTGTATTTGTTTGGAACATGTTATTCTAAAAAAATGGCAGAACCTTTGCCTGGATTTCCACCACCAAATTCAATTTCCTTTGAATCAGAGTCTTGTTTGCCTGGTGTACTTTCTCAAATCAAAAAACACAAAATAACAGATGTTTACTGGCACGGAACCAAGCATTCTGAAAATTGGATCGGTAAATTCTCTCTTCCCATCCAACTAAAAAACCAAATGATCCTGGGAGCGGAGATGAATCCAGTTTTTTCCATCATTCGTTTTGATGGAAATCCAAAGGGTGTTGAACAGTTTTTAAAACAAACGAAAGAAGCGGACCAATCCAAAATCACCCCAAACTGGAAAGGAGTTCTGCTTTTGGACTTTCCTCCTTGGAAAAAAAAGGAAGCCAAAGAATGGATCCAATACCAAAAACTACTTGGGATTTCCACTGCCTGGAAAATGATACTCGTTGAGGATACTTTTGAAATCCCCTTACGCGACTATCTCCAACATCCAGACCTTTTTTGAGTCCAAAGGAATTCGCGCCCAAAAGAAATTTGGGCAAAACTTCCTCATTGACCAAAACATAGTCGATTTTATTTTCAAATCCGCAGAACCTTTGTTAACTGACAATATTTCCATAGCGGAGATTGGAATTGGTCTCGGGACTCTCACTTATCCAGTTCTCTGTTTGGACAAAAAAACCTATCTATTCGAAATTGATCATGCTTATATCCAATTGGCTAAGGATGAAATTTTACCGAAGTTTCCAAAAGCTTTGTTATTTGAGGGAGATGCATTAAAAAATCTGTTCCATATCTACCAAGAAGAGGTTTTTGTATTTGGAAATTTGCCTTACCACCTAACAACAGAAATCATCAATACCCTAGTCATCCACTGTCGAAATTTCCAAGGGGGAATTTTTATGGTGCAAAAGGAATTTGCCGAACGCCTTGTCAAAGAAACATCTTCCTTATCTGTTTTCCTTTCTGCTTTTTGTGATGTGAAGTATCTAAAGACTGTTCACAAAAATTGTTTTTTTCCCATTCCCAAAATCCATTCTGCCCTGATCCTTCTAAAACCCAAAGTCCAAACAAAACCAAATGGGTGGCGACTGACTTCGGAACGAGAAGTAGAACTCTGGTCCCAGATGTTACGCACTTTGTTTTGGGGGAAACGAAAACAAATTCAGGTAAGCCTCCGGGAATCCCCTTTTTCAGAAGACCCCGGCTTTCGAGAGGCTTTGGGAAAGGCCATCCAATCGGCAGAAATTCCACCCACCGCAAGGCCTGAAGAATTGAACCGAGAACAATTTCTGACCCTGGGTCAACATTTGCTTGACCATTTGTCAAAATGATGGCAAAATCATCACCGCCATGTTCGAGAATTTCACACCTCCGCCCATCGTTACCTATGCCATCCCCGTTTTCTTCCTTCTGATTGGAATTGAAGTCTACATTGGATACCGCAAAAACAAAGCCCTCTACCGGCTAAACGATTCCATCGCCGACTTAAGCACGGGAATCATCTCCCAAATCTGGGGCCTTTTCCAAAAAGGGATCGGACTCTTTGCTTATTTCTATATCTACGAACACTTCCGTTTTTTCGAATTTGCCATGACCAACCCCTGGGCTTGGATCCTTTGTATTGTCGGCCAAGACTTTTGTTACTACTGGTCCCACCGTTTGGCCCATGAGGTCAATATCCTTTGGGCAGGACATGTCATCCACCACCACAGCGAAGAATACAACTTAGTTGTGGCCCTCCGCCAAACAGGACTCGGTGGTATTGTCTCTTGGATTTTCTATGTTCCTTTGGCTCTGATTGGATTTCACCCTTGGATGTATCTTGCCAGCGGACAAATCAATCTCATCTACCAATTCTGGGTGCATACAAAAGCTGTGGATAAAATTGGAAAGGTTGGCGAATTCCTACTCTCCACTCCTTCTCACCACAGGGTACACCACGCCATCAATCCAATCTACATTGATAAAAACCATGGTGGGATCTTCATCATCTTTGATCGAATGTTTGGAACCTTTCAAGAAGAAACAGAACCTTGTGTGTATGGAACTGTGAAACCCCTTCGGAGTTTCAATCCGGTTTATGCAAACGTTCATTACTACTGGGAACTGATCAAACAAGCCGCAAGTGCTCCTTATTTCTTAGATAAAATTAAGGTCTTTTTCAAACCACCAGGTTGGTATCCAAGAGAAAGTTCAAAACCAGCTGGATTTTTACCGATTCCGGAAGTAAGTCCTGCGACTTTCCATAAGTATGATCCGAAACCACAATCGGAAGTGAGAACTTACACAACCACTTGGTTTGTTCTCGTCCTCCTTTTGTCCTTTGCTTTCCTTTTGTTTGTAGCTAAATTCTCCCTCATCTCACAAATCCTTGTGACTGTTTGGGTGACTCTTTCCTTACTTTCCATCAATGCCCTGATTGAAGGAAAATCTTGGGCTGGGGCCATGGAAATCACAAGGCTACTTTTTGGATTTCTTGTCCTTGGTTACTTTGGGGTGGGTTGGGCATACTATGCCATTGGGATTGTATGCCTTCTTGCCGCAGGAATCTATCTCTATCGCACAAGTGGACAAAAAGCCCAAGCAGCTTAGGTCCATTTTTTAAAAAAGGAACGAACAGTATCCAATCCTACCAGACTCTTTCTGGTGGGATTGGGAACGAATGCACTCTGAACACTGCTCTCTAATCTTTTTTCCCTCTGAAAAACGGATGACCTGAAAACCACTCTCAGTGTTATGTCACATAAATGCCATGAATAGGGCGGAATCCCCCGATCGTTCCCCTTGACCGGACGGGGCCCCGTGAGAATTTGGCATTGCACCAGAGTTTTTGAGGCGAAATGAGATGAAGCGAAACCGAAGTTACTATATCATTCTAGTCCTAATCCTGTTTGTAGTGACCTACTCCGCCTATGCGGCCTACCAGAAGCAAAAAAATGGTCCTGTTTTTTTGGACAACCATGTCTTCCAACGTTATAATGAGCAGTGGGGCCTTTGGGTAGACCTAAATGCCGAGAAAAAAAGCCTTCTCGAAAAGGCTTCTGAGTTTGGGATCCTGGCCCAAGAGGTAATGGAGATCAACAATTTAAAGGAATCAGACCTCAGCCGATTGAAACGATCCATTTTCTTTCCTTATTCCGCAGAATACATGCGGGGACTCCAAGAAAAAGAACTCTTCCGAGAAACTGTTGAATCTCCCATTGACCAATTCATTTGGCCAGTTCTCCCCAATCATAAATCCCGAATTTCTTCCCGGATTGGAAGGCGCTGGAACACCTGGCACACTGGCCTCGACATCGCCATTCCTAAAAATTCCGTGGTCCTTGCTGCCGCTGATGGTGTGGTAGAAGAAGCGGGTCGCAGTGGTGATTATGGTCTAGCTGTCAAAATTTACCACCATGACATGAACCATTTCCATACGGTGTATGGCCACAACCAAGAGTTACTCGTAAAACCTGGAGATGTGGTTCGCAAAGGACAGATCATTGCTTTTTCTGGAAATACAGGAAAGTCGACTGGTCCTCATGTCCATTTTGAAGTTCGATTTCACAATGTGTATCTCAATCCTGAAAACTTTCTCACTCCCTATGAAGAAGGAGTTGCCACAAGCATCGTTGGATTTGCAGACTAAGTATTAGTGACTAACCTGACAAAGAACAGTTGGACGGACGAAATTTTCGACCGTCTGACAACCATCATACCCCAAACACCAGGCATTGCCTGTTTTGATTTCGATAACACACTCATTCGCAACGATTTCGGTGAAAAGATCATGGATGAACTCCTCCATGGCGGACTTACATTTGTACCAAAAGATTTATCAGAATTTTTTCGAGACAAAGAACTTTGGCGTGACCATACAAAACTGAGTCATCCGGAAAAGGAACGATTGGTTTGGGAAGAATACACCTACCAATTAAAAGAATACGGAATCGAAAGAGGATACCGCTGGACTAGTTTTATTTTCCAAGGAATGGATAAAACAGAATACTACGAAGTGTCCAGAAGAGCCTGGGAGAGAGTCAATCACTACGACAAAGATTCTGGTGTGTTTCCCCAAGTGGAAATGAAAGACCTGATTGCTTATTTAAACCACCACAATTGGACAGTGTACATTGTGACCGCATCTCCTGAACCCGGAATTGCTGCCATCGCCCACCTATTCCCCGTGGAAGAATCCAAAGTCATTGGCATGAGACAAGAATTAGGTGAAAATGGAAAATTTTCTCACAAACTCATTGAACCTTATACATATGGAGAGGGAAAAGTAAAAGCAATAGAAGAAAGAATCGGTGTGTATCCCGACCTAGCTTTTGGAGATTCCTTTAACGACTATCCTATGCTTTGCCGTGCCAAACAAATGGCCGTGGGTATCAATCGTGACAACCCAGAGTTTGCCAAGGCTTGTGCGGCCCAAGGAATTTACATCCAACCTTACTTTACCTTTCCTCCAGTGCTGACATGAACCGACTTTATTTAGTATCCAATTCCATCGGAAATGATGAGGACCTTCCTCCCCGCACCAAAACCTTGTTAGAGGAAGCTGACTGGATCATTGGGGAAGAACAAAGGACCACTTCCACGTTTTTAAAGAAGTTGGGAGTATCCAAACCCTTTGACCTACTGAACGAACATACTTCCAGGCAGGAGATGGATGAGATCGCAATGAAACTTGCGACCACCAAAAGGACCTGCCTCATTTCTGATTCAGGAAGTCCCGGACTCGAAGACCCTGGAAAGTGGATTGTCCCTCTGGCTTGGGAGATGGGTGTGGAAGTTCGTTCGGCTCCCGGACCAACTGCCCTCATTGCCGCCCTAACCAGTTCTGGGTTTGCCACCTCCCCCTTTCTCTTTTTGGGATTTTTGCCTAGAGAGGAAAAGGAAAGAGAAAGAACCTTAAAACAATACTTGGGGCTTGGCATCACCCTTGCCTTTTATGAAACACCCTACCGGGCCAAACATTGTCTGGAAACCCTAGCAAAAATCCTACCTGGGGATCGGCAGATTTTCCTTGCCCTCGGAATCTCTATGGCCAACGAAACTAGCTTTCGAGGAACAGCCAAAGAGATTCATAAAAAGTTTCCACAAGGTCTGAAGCTCCCCCCAGTCTTTGTGGTGGAAGAGAAAAAAGAAAGGATCAAACGTTAGTTTCTTGACAGTACCTCTGTTATATTGAACGCTTGGACAATGGTAAGTAAAGTAGAGCAACCGAGTGACGGAATAGACCAATTGATTTCAGAGTCTGGCGATTATATAACAGATGTCGTCAAAGAAAATCTGAAACTCATCCGCCATACAAAAGGTTTTTCTTTGGATAAACTCGCAAATCGTTGTGGAGTGAGCCGTGCGATGTTATCGCAGATCGAACAAGGGAAATCGGTTCCTACGATTTCTGTGTTATGGAAAATTGCAAACGGACTCAATGTTCCTTTTTCTGAACTCCTCAAAGAAAAAAACCAAGACGGAATCCACATCCTCAAAGCGGAAAATTCCAAGGTTTTATATTCCAATTCCAAAGTCTTTGCTAGCCGTGCGCTTTTCCCATTTCTTGGAAATCGCAAAACAGAATTTTATGAACTCATTTTAAAACCCGGCGGGCATGAAGTTGCCGAACCACATAAAACAGGAACCACTGAAAACTTGGTTGTTGTTTCCGGCAAACTGCGGTTACGCGTTGGCGAAAAAGTTGTGGAACTAGAACCAAAAGATTCTGTATTTTTTAAAGCCGATGTTTCGCATGAGTATTCCAATCCAACAGACCAAGAAACTCTCATGTATCTTGTAATGGATTATACGGACGAAATAGGTTAAGATTGGAATACAGAGAACTCAAAGTCAATCTACCCAAAGAATTATCTGACAGTTTTTATGAACTGTTGGATACATTACAATGTGCTGGTTACTATGAAATATTATTTGATGGAGAGGCTCCCAAGGAAAAAGACCAGGGCCTGATCCGAGACAATACCAACATTCGGATTTATTTGCAAACGGATGAAATTGATAAAGAACTAAAGATTCTTATCTTTTTAAAAATCAACGCACCAGACAATTCAAATGCAGAATCACGAAACATCGAAACTCGTGATTACGAAGAAGCTTATAAAGAATATTACAAACCTTTCTCGATTGGAAAAAAACTTTGGGTCATTCCCACTTGGGAAAAAAACGAACCTGAGACTGTCAAACTTTGGAAACCAAGTGGTGGGATTCCACTCTTCATCAACCCTGGCGTTGCATTTGGAACTGGCCACCATGAAACCACCAAACTCATATTAGAGTATTTAGATGAATTGTATGACAAAGGTGAATTCCAATTTCAATCCGCATGTGATGTGGGAACAGGTTCTGGAATTTTATCCATAGGCCTTGCGAAATTCGGAGTTTCCAAAATTTTTGCCTTGGACATTGATCCCAATGCTGTCAAAGCAGCATGGTCTAACTGGACAGAAAATGAATACCCAAAAGGATTTCAATTCAGTGTGGAAGAATCAGGGATTGACAATCCGAAATTATCCAATACCAAATATGATTTAGCCATTGCGAACATTACTTTTGCTGTTCTTTCACAGAACATCCGGCATCTGGCAAAGATTGAAGCACCTAGGATTATTTTTTCAGGTATCATTACAGAAAAAAAAGATCAGTTTTTAAGTTTATTACAAAGCCATCTTCCAGGCAAACTACTCTACTCCAAAGAATGGAATGAGTGGTGGGTTTTGGATTGGGTTCGAAACTAATCTTTATTTAAATACTTAATCAAACTGACTTGGTTTCCCCGATCGTTATATTCAATCCGATCAAAAACAGATTTTGTCATTAGAATTCCACGTCCATGTTGCACATGTGCTTCGTTCATTTCTTCTAAAGATTTTTCCATATGTTTTTTATGATCAAAACCACGACCTTCATCTGTGATTCGATAGGCAACATATTCTCTATTAAAAGAATATTCGATTTTAATTCGTTTTTGACGATACCTTGGATCTTCTTGTCTTTTTTGTAAAAACTCCAAGTAATTGCCTTCCATAAGAGCCTTGGATTTTTCTTCAAAACTGATATTTAAATTTCCATGTTCCACAGCATTGATGATGATTTCACGAACCGATGATCTCACTTCTGTTTGTTCCACAGTAGTGAGATACTTTGCTAGTTGAGAAGTAATCTTTTGAGATACGATCTCCGCATTACGCAGATAATTGTTCATGGAGAGTTCAATTTTTTCCGAGTCAACGAGTTGGATAATAGTATCCTCAAATTGAGATGACATGGTTGCCAAAACTTCTCTTGTTTCGTCGAAGTCAATGTATTGCAATCTACAGTACATTTCCTTTGGTTCCTTTACATATTTTTGATCAAATTCTGTTTTAAAATTAATAATTGAACCTGTCATTTTTAAATCAGTTAATTTATCCGTGACATACATTACGTTGTAATCAGACTTTTGATCTTTGCCAGTATAAACTATGTCTGTAATCTTTTTACCACGTAAGTCATCCAACCGAAAACCCATATGTTTTGATAATGCTCTGTTTGCATTGATCACTTCGAAATTTTCATTCATCATAATGATAACTTCATCTGAACCTTGGAAAATTTCACGAAATCGTTTTTCAGATTCTTCAATTTTTAACTTTGCATGCGAAAGATCCTTAATATGATCCCTGAGACTTCTTGTTAAAAAATTGATTCGATCGGCTAGTCCAAGTGACAACAGAATGGTTTGTAAGGCTGTTCCAATTTGAATGGTCCATCTTGTGATCTGATTGTCTGGCAAAAACCCCAAACTCTTTAAAGAATACAAAAGGACACCCAAAAGAAAAAACGTCCACGATATCAAAAAATAACGGGCTGCCCTTACATTGGATAGATAAGTAGATGTTCCACTAAAAACCATTACAAGAGCAGTTGGTACGGTGAGTAGAATGGCCGTAACCATAGCAATTCGGTAACTCAAAAAAAATGTAAAACCTGAGAACAAAAAAAGAATCCCCGCCCATAACCTCATCAATTTGGAAATTTTAGGAAGGTGTTTTTTTAAATTTAAATAATTATCTGAAAAGATAAGCCCTGTGATACAAGAAACACAAATAAAAAACGGTAGAGAATAATTGGCCCAAAAAATCCAATTAGGCCATAGGTATTGAAAAGCAAATCCATTATTAATAAAATGAAAGAAAAAAATAGAACTAACAAAAAACATATAAAAAAGATAACTTTTTTCATAAGTGAAAATATAAATAAAAAAGTTATACGCAATCATCACGAATAAGATTCCGTAAAATAATCCGAAAATCATTTGTTCTTTGTTTAATTGATCATAAAACTCACGTTCGGTCCATATACTCATTGTTAGCGGAATAGTGGACTCTGAAATAATTTTTAAATAATAAACAGAAGATACTCCTGATTTAGTTTCCAGAGGAAAAACTGGATTTCGATAATCCAAATTTCTTTCTGAAAAAGGATGTACATCCCCCAAGGTTCGAACAAAAGACTTAGGAAACTCATTTCCAAAAATTTGAATTTCATCCAAAAGTGGGAAATCAAATACTAAATTCCAACGGATTGTATCTTCGGTTGGGTTTTTTACTAAAACTCGAATCCAGAAAGTAGATTTCGAAAAACCTAAATTAGGGGAACTTATTTTTTGAAATTTGGAATCCAAAGATCCATTGGTTATGGTTTCTTCCGAAATGGATTGGTCTTTGTCTTCCAAAACAAGAACATCCGACCAGATGGATTTGCCGGTAATTTCTGGTGAAAGGAGAACCGCGGGTTCCGATAACAAAATTCCAGGTAAAAACACCAGAAGACTTAAGGAAAAAAAATTTATATTCTGGAAAGACAAAGGCTCTAATCTCCCAATTCGCTTAAAAAGACAAAGTTACTAGATTGTATTTTTCTAATTTTTCTAGCCTTTTTTGTTTCCAATGTTAAAATAGGGGAAAGTTCTATGAATCGAAAAAGTTTCCTACAAAAGATGAGCGCTGTCACTTTAGGGGCAGGCTTCCTACTTCCCAAAAAATCATTCGGACAAACCACAACGATCACAACGGCCGAAACCAAACCGAAGTCTAGCAGTGGAAAAAAAGCAATTGTTCTGGGTGGAGGACTCTCGGGTCTTTATGCGGCTTACCTCTTAAAACAAACCGGCTATGATGTTACCGTCATTGAAAGAGGAGAAAAATTGGGTGGGAGGATTGCCACATATGAAAATCCAGAACTAGGAATCTTACAAGATTTAGGTGGTGAGTGGATTGGAGAAGGCCAAACAGACATTAAAAGTTTGGTAAAACAACTGAACTTAGATTTGGTTCCTGCGAGTATAACTGAACGATTTTCATTCCAAAAAACAAATTCGGATTTCTTAAAAATTTCTTCTGCATCAATCGAAACTTTAGAGAAAGTCATTGATCTGCATAAATCTTTGGGTACTACACAAAAACAAGGATTAGACAAAATTAATTTTTCTTCTTATGCTAGATACCAAGGATTAACAGAAGAGGAAATTCGTTCGATGAATGATCTTTATCGAGTGATCCTAGGTGCGGACCTCAACCAAATTTCCAGCGAATCCGTGCTAGATGATCTTTCTGCTTTACAATCAGCGCTCAAACCAAAGTTCCAAGTGAGAGGTGGTGCCGAACGTATCATCAAAGAACTTACTAACTCATTACGAAATCAGGAATTGATTTTAGGAGAAACTGTAACCAAAGTCTCACAACAAAAAAATCAAGTCACAGTAGAATTGTCTTCTGGTAGATCCGTAAAAGGAAGTTTAGTCATTTGCGCTTTACCGGCTGCTGCAGTTCTCGATATCAAATGGACCCCAGGACTACCAAAAGATTTAATTTACTCTGCATTGAGAATGCAAACTGGAAAAATTTCCAAAAACTTGAGTTTGGTTAAATCCAAAGAATCAATATCAAAGCTCTTTTTATCCACAAATACAGCTGCCGAAACTTTGTACGTATCGGAAGCTGCCATCGGAACCAATATAACAGCCGTTACTTCAATTTCAACGGGAGACAGAGCCGCTTTATTTGAAAAAGGGAGTGATCGCCAAAAAAAGAATCTGATGACTTCCTCATTGGAAGAAATTGAGAACTTAGAGTTAATTCTTGAATCTCCATTTATTTTCCATAGTTTTCAAAAAACAACAGGACGCCCAGGATTTGTATCTTTGTTTCCTCCAGGAAGTTTCGGAATCAAAGATGTTTGGGCCGAACCTTTTGAACGTGTTTATTTTGCCGGAGAACATTTGGCTTTCCATACAGGAAGTATGGATTCTGCCGTTGCCTCAGCAATCCAAGCCATAAGCAAAACATAAATTCTACTTAGTCTTTAATCCGAAAACAAAACGAAGGGGTTTTATTTTTCGGATTAAAACTTCGTATAAGAAAAAACTAACAAGTAAAACAAAAAGGATATGGGAAATAAATTTCACCCATATCCCCCATTCAATCTCTCTTACCCAATAAGCAAAAAATAAAGAAATTGGATGGTGGACTAAATAGATGGGAAGACTTGCCTCAATCAAATAAGATCCTAATTTTCCGTCTTTGTTACCAAAGGATTGAAACACAGAAACAAGAAAGTTTGTCCAAAGAAATGGAGAAAGAACCCATAAAAAAATATGGATAGGTCTCAACCAAACGTTTGCATAATGAAAATAAATCCAAAGTGGATCTTCAATCTCCAAATCTCGAAATACTAAAAATATGACAATCGCCCAAATGAAAACGGAGAGTGTTTTTAATCGAGAAACGGTTTTAGGTATCAAAATACTTTTCCAATGATAACAAAAAACTCCGGAAAGAAAAAACGAAAACTGAAAGATAAATGTAAGTTTGAAGATTCCGTAATATGATTCCCCTTTGGAAATTTGTATATGACTTAAAAACACGACAGAAAAACAAAAACCAATTAGAATCAAATACCTAAAATTTCCATGTGGAATTTGATCCCAAAGTTTTGATTTAAATATGGATTTTGGAATCAAACTATAAAGAATACTAAAACAAAACAAATCAACAAGGAACCAAATATGCGAATGCTGAAAATTTTCTTTTGTAAAAAAGAATTTTAGGAACGATAAAATTTCTATATTTGGATTTTTTATTTTTTCGGTTAAATAGTATTGGATGGGTGCAATCAAAATAAGTCCAAAAATTGTTGGAACTAATACACGTTTAAATCTTGCCTCTAAATAAAAACTCCTACCTTTTTTTTCCCAAACCATTGCTGAAAAAAAACCTGAAATCATATAGAACATTGGCATTCGATAACTATGAATCCAATAACAAAAATAAGAGAGAACATCACTCCGATCCTCAACTTGGATGGCATATTTGATCTCTGAAGCATACACGATAGCTGCATGAAACACAATTCCAAGTAAAAGTGCAAAGGACCTCAAATTATCTAGGTAAACCAATCTTCCCATTCCTCCATCTTTTTCTTGACGAAGAGAAAAAAACAGATTTTTTTAAACTATGACGGATACACCTTCCGATTCTTTTTTTTCCGACGTGAGCGATGAAGAAATTGCAAGGGAACGAAAGAAGGCAAAAGAACTAAAAACAACTGCATGGTGGAAGAACAAACGATCTTCCGGAGTTTGCCATTATTGTGGGAAAAAGTTCAAAGTGGAAGAGCTGACAATGGACCACCTAATCCCTCTTATCCGAGGTGGAAAATCGGTCAAAGCCAATTTAGTCCCCTCATGCAAAGAATGTAACTTCAAAAAAAAACATAGTCTTCCCTTTGAGAAGGAGTTTTTCTCCTAATGGATATGAAAGATTTTGGATTTCAAGGTGATGACTTTCTTCCGAGCAGAGTCACAGAAGAAATAGATCTTGTAGATGAAAAGGGAAACAGCTACCAATGGGAAGTCTTTTATTCTTTTTCGCAAATGGGAAATGATTATCTAGTTTTTCTACCAAGTACAGAACAAGAATTTCAATTTGTGAATGTGGAAATGGATGATCCTGATTCCGACGTGCCAGGATACATCGTCATGCGCATTGGGCAAGACGAATCAGGAGAGGAAATTTTAGAAGAAATTTTAGATGAAGACGAATTGGAAGAAATTCGAGAATATGTCGAAGATGAAATTGGACTCGTTGGACAATTCCTCAACCGGGAGGAATGACAAGAGTTTCTCCCTTACTCACCACTTCTGATTTTTGGTTGGTCCAAACAATTTTCATCTTCACCGCTTTTAGTCTTTCCACTTTTTCAACAACCTCCACAAAACATGTGATAGTGTCTCCAAAATACACAGGTTTTCTGAATTTGGTTGTCGTTTCCAATGCAACCGTTCCAAGACCTGGCAACTTCATTCCAAGCACAGGGGCAAGCAGTGAAGCAGCAAGTCCCCCATGAGCAATCCTTGTTCCGAAACTAGTTGATTTGGCGTATTCTTCATCAACATGGAGTGGATTAAAATCCCCACTGATTCCTGCAAAAAGATATACATCCGTTTCCGTAATTGTTTTGGTAAAGGAAGCAGAATCGCCAATTTGAATTTCTAAAAAACTTTTACCCTTTTGATACATTTACATTTTCCTCTGGAATTACCTTTTTTGGTGAAAAGGCAAAATGATAAAACACACCTTCGTTTGGTGCAGACGAACATTCCAATTCGCGACCGTTCATCTGACTGCATAACGAAAAAATCACAGACAATCCAATGGATTCTGCTTTTTTATAATTAAGACCGGGAGGGAAACCAATTCCATTGTCTCGATATTTTAATTCATAATTGAACTGATCCATCACAACAAAATCAATTTTAATCCAAGCATCCGATTGTCCCCCAACGAATGCATGTCGAAAACTATTGGTCAACATTTCCGTAATCATTAGTCCCATAGGGATAGCATCGACAATATTAAATTCTAATTTCTGGATATCGAGTTCGATGCGAATGTCCGTTCTCATATACATAAGTTTTATATTTTCCACAAGACTTGTAATATAATCAACCGAACTTAGACCTGATAAGTTTTTGCTACTATAAAGTTTTTCATGGACAAGTGCTATGGCTTTGATTCGAACAATACTTTGTTCCAAAATATCAGCAGTCTCTGGAGGAGAGGAATATACTTGAAGTTGTAAAAAAGAAATGATAACTGCTAAATTGTTTTTCACTCTATGATGAACTTCTGTCAGCAAAGTTTCATTTTCTCTCAGAGAACGTTCCAATTTGGATTGGTTTTCCATATAACTAGTCATATCTGAAATGACAGCTACTGCTTTATTTGCACTTCCATCTTTCGTTGGGATAAAAAGTCGATGTTCCAACGCCCATCTAATTTTTCCATCTAACATACAAATTCGATACAATAACCCTGTATGATTTTCTCGTAATTGATTCATCCAAATATTTGTCATCCGTGCTCGATCGCCTTCGTGAACACGTTCGATTAAAAGTTCAGGATGAATGAGAATTTCTTTTTTTGGGATATCAAATAAACGAGAAACCTGTTCACTTAAAAAATCTATTTTCCAAGTATCCAAATTGAAAACAATCACTGCATCTTCAATCCTTTCTACAATCACTTGGAAAAGTTGGTCAGATTCTACTTTTTCTAATAAAACATGTTTTTGTCTCCTCAACTCTCGAACCAAAAGTATATAAATGATGACTGCAGACACAGTCACAAATCCCCAACCTTTCAGACTTTGGACTTCCCTTAGTTCTTCAGGAGATTTGAATATAAGAGAAATCGCATAGTCTGAAAAATAAATCCAGACGTAGCCGAATAACAAATAAAAAAATGCAATTCGGCTAGCTGCTTTCATGGGTTACAAAAGTTCCTGAAGGGAGTGGAAACGCTCATGAACCGTTTCCTCAATTGATTTCCCCAGTTGAGAATAAGAATCCCAAAGTTGGGTCAATTTTTCGGGAACATAATGAGAAAGTCGAGTGAATGACATAAGATACTTGCCCACAAGATAATACGAAAGTAACTTTCGATCCATCAATTTTTCATCACGAGAATAGTATTCTGTCGATTTATGAGTGTCTATTTCCGAAAGAGAAAGGATCACAAAAATGGACAAAACGTCTGCAAATGCAAATTCGACTGATTGTTGTTTTTTTCGATTTGGTTCTGCATCCATAGAAAGTATGATTTCAAAAAGTACATTTTGAATTTTGTCTGCTAGACTAGACTCTACTTCTAATTTAGAAAAATCTTTTAAAAACTTTTCTTTTCCTGGATATAAAGATGAAATAATGGAACGTTGGATTTCACTGGTTCCACCGCCAATAGTGCCCAATTTTACATCTCTGTAAAATCGTTCTACTGAGTATTCCTTCATATAACCATAACCACCAAACAACTGCACAGAATCTTTTGCTACATCCTCTGCAATTTCCGAAGATATGAGTTTTCCCAAACTACTTTCTAATGGAGAGGCAACACCTCTATCCTTTCGTTCCGCCACCCAATATATCAATCTACGTGCAGCTTGGATATATACCCAGTTCCGAACTAGAATATCACGCATTCCATAAAAACTTGAAATTGGTTTTCCGAATTGTACCCTTTCGTTCGCATAACGAAGTCCTTTACGAAAACAAAACTCCATGGCACCTGAGAGTCCTGCCACAAAAACAGTCCTTTCCCATTCCAAAGTTTCTTTCCCGATCCGCATAAAACCTGTATTGATTGGGCCGAGTAAGTTTTCCTTTGGAATGATCATATCCTCAAACACAAGTTCAGCGGTCATAGAAGTATGATGACCTAACTTTTTTAAAACTTTACTGACCTTAAATCCAGGAGTATGACTTTCTACGATAAAAGCAGAAATCCCCATTGGTCCTCTACCTTTTTCAGAAGTTCGGGCCATCACAACAAATACTTGCCCAACGGGACCATTGGTGATGTACATTTTTGTGCCATTCAATTTCCAACCACCATCCACTTCTTCCGCTTTTGTTAAAAGAGAAGCTGCATCGGATCCGGAGGCTGGTTCAGTGAGAGCAAATCCTGCCATCCATTCTCCGGAAGCGAGTTTAGGAAGGTATTTAGATTTTTGTTCGTTTGTGCCTTGGAAAATAATCGGCATTGTTCCAATTACTAAGTGAGCAACCCAGGAAAGCCCCATTCCTCCATCTAACGAACCTGATGCGAATGCATCGGTTGCAATGGAACACTGTAAACAACTTGCGCCCTCCCCACCAAATTCCGATGGGATGGTAAGTCCTGTTAAACCTGCTTTACTAAATTCCTTCCATAAATCATCCGACCAGATTTCTTTTTCATCTCTTTCTTCTGCAGAGGGGAAAACTTTATCTTCCGAAAATTGGAAAACCGTATTGTAAAAACTTCTTTCCTCCTCATTTAGATAGGGATTCAGTTTTGGGTGTATCATTGGTAAATTCCTTCAATTTGTTTTGAGAATACATCCGAAATGACATTTCTCTTCATTTTTAAAGTACGTGTCATTTCGACATCGGGATCAAAGGGTCGAGGAACCACATAAAAATTGTTAGCTGGTATCATCTCGAATCCTTTGAATCCGTTTTCGCGAGAAATAATGCGTGAAATTTCTGATCGGTATAATTCCCGAACCTTAGGATTGGTATTCCATTCTCCTGCTTTTTCTTTAGAAATGCCGGGAATCTTTGTTTCTACTGCTTCAAAGTTAGGAACAATGAGGGCACCAAGAGTTTTTTTGTCATGACCTACAACCATTACTTGGTCGATGAAGGAAGAAGTTAATAATTTGTCTTCGATTGGGATGGGTTCTACGTTTTCTCCACCAATCAGAGCAATGGTATCTTTCGAACGACCAGCAAAAACCAATTCATTTCGATGAGAGATCATCATTAGGTCTCCAGTATCAAAAAAACCTTCTGCATCAAAAACTACTTGGTTGAGTTCTGGACGTTTATAGTAACCTTTTAAAATTTGTTTTGATTTGATCCAAAGAGTTCCTTTTGAACCAACATCTGATAGTATTTTGCCTGTATCATCCTTTAGTCGAATTTGATAACCGGCAATGGGAATCCCTACAGTGCCTTTGGTTGGTTTAGTATTGGACCGAATCGAAACGACAGCTGAAGTTTCTGTCATCCCATATCCTTCCAGAACCTTTAGCCCTATTGCAGATAAAAATCCGTCAACTACACTTGGTAGAGCAGAACCAGCAGATATACAGATCCGAATCCTTCCTCCCAAAGCTTTATGAATGGCAGAAAAAATTTTAATGCTAATGAGTTTTAAAGGAGAAAGAAAAATTAAAATCAAAAAAGCATAAGTTCTTTTTATGAACGACACAATGATGTTTGGTTTTTTAATTTCAAATTCGAAACCAAAACACATTGCATAATAATGCGCCCAAGTAGAACCAAACCTCAAAAAGAAATGAAATAACTTTTCTTTAAATCCACCTTCTTTTGCTACTTTGGCAATGATTCCGTTGTATACAGATTCCCAAATTCTTGGTACAGAAGGGAAAATTGTAGGACGAAAATCACGAAGATCATCTTTTAACGATGACATATTCGAAACTAAAAAGTCGATCCCAAGAAAGATACCTGCATATTCAATGGCTCTTTCAAATGCATGCCATGGAGGAAGTAAACTGACAGCATTGTCGTTGGAATTCATATCCAATCGAGAAATTGTATTTTGAATCGCAGTGATCCATCCTTTTTGTGATAACATCACACCCTTAGGATTCCCTGTGGTTCCAGAAGTATAAATCAAAGTGGCGAGTGCATCTGGATCAGTCTGATGAATCCTATTCTCTAACGTTTGTTTGCCGTTCCTTCCCCAGATCTCCTTTCCTTTTTCAGCGATCGATAGGATTGAATTTTCACCTTCATACAAATCACCTTGCTCAGTTTCCAAAATAAAAATTTGTTTTAGATGTGGAAGTTCACCTAACAAATCATCAATTCGTTTTTTATCCTTTGGTTTTTGAACCACTAGGAATTTTGCTTCCGAATGATTGAGAATATATAGAATCTCTTCTCTGACAATGTCTGTTCCCCTCGGCACAACTACTGCCCCAGAAGTTAAAATGGCAAAGTCTGTCCGAAGCCAATTGACAGTGGCATCACAGAAAAATCCAATTCGGTCTCCAACTTCCACTCCTAGTTCGATGAAACCCAAACTCAAGTGATCGACAAACTGTTTCAGATCTCTGAAGCTGATTCCTGGGAATTCCTTGGCCGATTTTCGTTTCCGAAAGGAAACTTTATTTGGCAGAGTTTCAGCGACGTGGGCAAGGGCTTGGTAGAGGTTGTCGTAGTTTTGGGTCATGGATTTTACCTTTTCGTATGGAACTTTTCGGAAATGTAGGATGCATAAAAAACCACTGTTCGTTTTTTGCAAGTTTTTTCTTATTTTTGACAAACTTTTCAGATAGGTAGGCACAATTATGTTCTTTTGGATTCACGATGGACGCATTTTACCCAATCCACCGGCTACTTACGCCGATCGGGTCCACAAAATCCATCCTGGAGGGAAGTCTTCCCCCGTTTCGGGAAAGGAAGAAGACAGCTCTCCTCCTCCCACCACTTCATTTTTGCATCGTTCCCCAGGAGATGTGTACAAGGAATCAGCGGGCCAAACGGAAAAACCTGTTTATTTCCTACATGAGATCATGTCAAAACCTGCCTACAGCCTTCCCTCTTCCGAAACCATCTCCAATTGTTTGGACTTTATGTTAGAAAAAGGAATCCGGCACCTCCCCATCACTGACGATTTGGGTGCACTAGTTGGTTTTGTTTCCGATCGGGACATTTTAGAAAAAAGTAAGTCTTACGAGAGGGATTGGCCCATTTCGGATATTATGGCCAAACGAGTATTAGTTGGTTTACCTGGATCAGAAATTAGAGAGGTAACCAAAGTGCTTTTAGAAGAAAGAATTGGATGTATTCCTGTGGTAGATGACGATAATCATCCTATTGGTATGATCACACGTTCGGATTTACTTCGATTGTTATTGAAATATCCAAATTTAAATATCATTGCTTAAAGGAATTCTATGATTTGGGATTTATTCGTTCTTGTTTTTTATTTTATCATCGTTTTTTATTTTGGATTTCATTTTGCAAAAAACAACCAAAAAGAAGAGGATTTTTATTTAGCTAAAAAAGAAATCCATTGGATTTTTCTTCTACTTTCTCTTGTTGCAACAGAAACTTCAAGTTTAACATTTTTAAGTATTCCTTCATTATCATTTAAAGGTGATTACCGGTTCCTAGAAATTGCCTTTGGTTATTTGATTGGAAGAACCATCGTTGCCTTATATCTTTTACCATCATATTTTTCAGGTAATACCATTTCTGTTTATGAGTATGTAGGAAATCGATTTGGCAAATCTCCGCAAAAAACCATATCCCTTGTGTTTACCGTTTCTCGACTTTTGGGAGACGGAATCAGATTGTATGTCAGTTCCTTACCAATCGCTTTTTTATTGGAAAGAATGGGTTTAAATTTTTCACCAGAACTTCTGGGGATTTTCGCCCTCACCATTCTTAGCATTGTTACCATCATTTACTCTGTAGTAGGCGGATTTCGTGCTATTGTGTTTACCGATGTTTTGCAATGGTTTATCTATATCCTCGGTGGAATTTTTGCTTTAGGGCTTCTTGTTTCCAAACTGGACATAAAGTTGGGAGAAAGTGTCAGCCAATTACAAAATTTAGGAAAGTTGAACTTTTTGGTTCTGGATTACTTCCCTTCAGGAGACAATAGTTATTTTATCATATTTGCATTGATAGGTGGTGCTTTTATATCAATTGGATCTCATGGAACAGACCTAATGCTTGTTCAACGAGTGATTGCCACAAAAAATTTGGTCTCAGGGCAAAAGATTTTAATTGGAAGTGCAATCGTTGTCATCTTACAATTTGTTCTTTTTCTTTTGATCGGATCTTTTTTATATTTATTTTATCTTGGCCAGAACATGGCTCCAGATAAAGTATTTAGCCAATTCATTATCAATGAAGTTCCTTCTCCTTTCCTTGGAATCCTTGTTGCTGCCATCCTTGCCAGTGCCATGTCCACATTAAGTTCCACGATCAACTCCCTTTCTTTGACTTGGGCTAGGGATTGGGAAATGGACCGGTGGTTTAGTCCAAAAGCCCTTTCGCTTTTTTTTGGAATCACCCTTTTTGGTTCCAGCCTCATTCCTTACTTTCTCATCCAGACTTGGGAGAAAGGTATATTAGAAATGGGACTTACCATCTTTTCCTACACACTGGGGCCTTCCATTGCGGTATTCTTTTTAGCACGTGGGAAAGCAAATTTACCCGTTTCTGGATTTGTATTTTCGGCTTTTTTTCTCCTAAGCATTCTTTCCACAGTAGCCATTGGCCTTGGATTTCAAATTTCGTTTACCCTTCTTGTCCCCATTGGATTTGGAACTTTGTTAGTTCTTGTTCAAATTTCTCATTTCTTTCGTAAAAAAAATTGACAGGAAATTGATACGTGTTCGTCTAAAACTTAAGTATGAAATTATCTGCTAACATTCAGTCACTCCTCCTCCTCGAACTTTTATAGATCGAGGGAGAACGTGCTGTGTGACAAAGCCCACTCCCAACCGGGAAGTGGGCTTTTTTTATTTTTGGTCCTCCCGGTGGTAGTGGAAGCGGATGTGGAGGAACCATGAAACCAAATCAAATCAAAATCCAAGACGTTACCTTGCGGGACGGAAACCAAGCCTTAAGAAAACCGTGGACCTTAGATGAAAAAATCGAAGTCTTCGACTTACTTGTCGAATTGAATGTAGATGGAATTGAAGTAGGATTCCCCTCTTCTAATGAAACAGAATTTGTAGCAAGTAAAACCTTAGCCAAACGAGCGCCAGTTGGAAAACCGATTGCTGGATTATCGAGAGCAAACGAATCAGAAATCGCAAAAACCTGGGATGCCATACAATATGCAAACAAACCGAGAATGCATATTGTTTATCCTGTAAGCGATTTTTCCATTCGTAATGTTTTAAAAATTTCTGAAAAAGAAGTCATCCAAAAGATTCAAAAATCTGTTTCCTTTGCAAGGTCCCTAGTCGGGCCAGAAGTTGAGATCCAATTCTCGGGTGAACATTTTGGTGATGCGATTGAAAATTTTGCGTTCACGAAAGAAGCTTTTTTTTCTGCAATTGAAGCAGGTGCCAATATCATCAACTTGCCCAATACCGTGGAAAGATATCGACCAATGGTATTTGTAAATATGGTTAAAGAAATGAAGGAGTTTATCGGGAATAGTGCCAAAGTTTCAGTTCACACACACAATGATTTAGGGATGGCCACTGCCACGTCAGTTGAATGTGTTTATGTGGGTGCAGAACAAATTGAGGTGGCATTGAATGGACTCGGAGAACGAGCAGGTAATACAAATTTGTATGAAACTTGTATCGCCTTACATCAAAATGGTGAAACTTTAGGAATTAACTTCCAAAGAATTTATCCTACTGCCAGACGAATTGCTGAAATGACAGGCATCCCTATTGGAGAAAAAACACCCATTATAGGAGACGATATTTTTTCCCATCGATCGGGGATCCACCAAGACGGTGTAGCAAAGACCATCAAACAATCAAAAGGTGCTTATAGAACTTTTTCTCCTGAATTTGTAGGTAGAAATGATGCAGAAACCATCTCGTTTACCAACCAATCAGGTCATAGGGCCATCCAGTTTTTATTGGAAAACCGGGGGATTATTGTGCCCCAATCAAAAGTGCATGAGTTATTTGAAACAGCCAAATCTATTTCTTCAAAAGAAAACAACAGAGAAATCACCGAAGCAGAGTTAGTGGATTTGGCGACAGGTTTGGTGGCTTCCCTCTGAACAAAGAGAGATTTCGTCCAGAGAATCTTTTGAGTGATTCTTAACGAATCATTGACAAATCTTTGTCAATCTGCCATAATTTCGATTGGTTTTTCCGGAGGTATCATGGCAGACACTCTCATCAAACAGGCGAGAATTTTCGACGGTAGCACAAATCCATCCTTTGTTGCTGACCTGCGTATCAAAGATGGGGTTGTTGAATCCATCTCAAAAACAGAACTGAGCCCAAAGCCTGGTGAAACAGTCGTCGATGCGAAAGGTCTTTGGCTGACACCAGGATTCATTGACTTTCATACACATTACGATGCAGAAATAGAAATGTCTCCAGACCTTTCGGAATCTGTTCGCCATGGAATCACCACTATCTCACTCGGAAGTTGTTCTTTAAGTTTAGCGGTTGGTGATCCAACTGATTTAGCTGACATGTTTAGTCGTGTGGAAGCAATCCCCAGAAAGAATGTTTTATCCATCCTCGAAAGTAAAAAAAATTGGAACTCTGCTTTAGAATATAAAAAACATTTAAACAATATGCCCCTTGGGCCCAACGTTACTTCCTTTGCTGGTCACTCTGCCATTCGCGCTCATGTTATGGGACTCGAACGATCTTTGACAAAAGGAGAAGTTCCCACAAAACAAGAGTTACAAAGAATGAACCAAATTCTTGAAGAAGCACTTGATGCTGGTTTTATGGGTCTCTCTATCAACACTCTGATCTGGGATAAGATGGATGGATCTCGATTTCGATCAAGACCTCTCCCTTCCACTTATGCAAATTGGAGCGAATACCAATACTTAAACAAAACACTAAGAAAAAGAGGAAAGGTCTTCCAAGGTGTTCCGAATGTTTCAACCAAAATCAATGTTTTAATGTTTTTAAAAGAAGCTTTTGGATTATTCCGCAAACCTCTAAAAACAACAATCATCTCCCTTATGGATGTTAAGTTTGACCCAGGTTTGTACAAACTTCTTGGACTCATCGGTAGGATCACAAATACCATATTTAAATCTGACTTTAAGTTCCAAGCACTTCCAGAACCTTTCGATTTATATGCAGACGGAATGGATGTGGTTGTCTTTGAAGAATTTGCTGCAGGCGCCAAAGCAAATCACATTGAAGACGAATTAGAAAGAAAACAACTGATGAAAGATCCAAGTTATAGGGATTGGTTTAAACGCCAATGGACCAATTGGTTTTTACCAAGAGTATTCCATCGTAATTTCAAAGAAACTAAGATCGTGGATGCACCAGACAAATCCCTCATTGGAAAATCAATTGATGATGTTGCCAAAGAGAAAGGTGTTCATTCCGTTACAGCATTTCTTGATCTTGTTGCTGAACATGGAAATAAAGTACGTTGGTATACCGTGATGGCCAACCATAGAAAAGAACCATTACAAAAAATTGTATCCTATCCTGACATTTTGATCGGTTTTTCTGATGCAGGTGCTCACTTACGAGGAATGGCACACTACAATTTTCCACTTCGAATGTTAAAACTAGTGAGAGATGCAGAACTCGAAAAAAAACCTTTTATGACAATGGAAAAAGCAGTCCATCGACTAACAGGAGAAATTGGAGACTGGTTTGGAATTGATGCAGGATACATCAAAGAAGGAAAACGAGCCGACCTTGTTTTAATCGATCCAAATAAATTGGACGATTCTCTTGCTAAAGATGTCGAGGCACCGATGCCATTTATGGAAGACTTCAAACGTTGGGTTCGTCGTAACGACGATACTGTCAAAAAAGTGTATATCAACGGGAAACTGGCGATTGACCAAGGAAAACCAGTCACTGCACTTGGAAAAGAAAAAGGTTATGGTAGCTTTTTAGAATCCACTATCGGAACATAAAAAAGATTTGCGATTGGATACTGAGAGGAATAAAATCAGTATCCACCATGGGAATCTTTAAAAAACTTTTTTCCTTCGTATTTTTCCTCAGCGTTTCATTTCTTTTTGTAGCCTGTTCTTCTTCAAAAGAGATGGAACGTGAAAATAAATCACTCAGTCGTTCTTATAATGACGGTGTAGACTATATTTCCGCTGCTCCCATCGCCACTCCCTCAGGAGAGGCAAACCAAAATTCTCCCAAAGTCCACAAACGGATGATGGTGTATTCGGTGAATGTTAATTTGCAGTCAAAAGAAATTGAAGCAAAAGTAACGGAGGTCATCAAACTTGCAGAATCTTATGGAGGTTATGCGCTGCAATATAGTTCCAACGGTAGTGTTCAGCTAAAAATCCCAGCAGAAAAACTAAAACAGTTTTTATCTACCTTACGAAACCAATCACAAAACTATTCCGAAGAAGTATCCGCACAGGATGTAACTGAGGATTACACTGATACAGAAATTCGAATGGAGAATTCTCTTAAAATGAGAGTCCGACTTTTGGAAATATTAAAATCGGCAAAAACTTTGGAAGAAACATTAAAAGTCGAAGCAGAATTAAATAAGGTTTCCGAGTCCATTGAAAGGTGGGAGGGAAAATTAAAATATCTTTCTAGTGCCGTACAATTATCTTCTGTTCATGTACAGGTGCGTCAAAAATGGGAGCCAGATGTTCAAAAAGAATACAAACCAGGGCCACTAGGTTATCCTTTTTATTATCTTTATCTTGGACTTGGAAAAGTAAAAGACGGAATCATTTGGATGTTTGTACAAGAAATTCCAAAAGAAAAAACAGAAATCCCTGAATGAAATTTTTGTCATTCATCTCAGTAATCTTATACTGTAGTTTTTGTAATTTTATTAAGGATCCATACCCCGAACTTACTAGTCCGGTGGTTGATCCTTCCAGCTACTTACCAAAAGAAGTAAAAGCAGAGTTAGAAAGGCGAATATTAGAGGAAGAAAAGAAAACAACAAACCAACTTGTTATTTATATAACGGATTCGTTAGAAAAACAAACGATAGAGGAAGAGGCAATTGCCGTGTTTGAAAAATGGAAACTAGGATCCGAAGATAAGGACAATGGCGTATTGTTTTTATTAGCTCCAAACGATAGAAAAGTTCGTATTGAAGTTGGTTATGGACTAGAGGACACGCTTACAGATATTCTGTCAAAGCGAATCATTAATGAAATCATCATTCCCAACATGAAATCAGGTAACTCATCAGAAGCTGTTCTTTTAGGTACAAAAGCAATACTTGACCAATTGAACTCGGGCTCAGCATCTTTTTTAGAATCGAATTGTCCAGAAAACTTTAATGACGTAGAAAAAGAATTACATGAAGACACAATTCCACTTTTAAAGAAGGAGATTAAAACTCTTTCAAATTTTCACTTCCAATTTTGTGTAATACCATCCGATACTATTTGGGGATTAGAAGCCAAAGCAATAAAATTACTATTAAATAACAAAAACAACAAAGATAAAAAAAACAAAGTTGTATTTGTTGTTTCATCAAAAAATGGCTTTATGGGAACCATTGTTACTTCCCCTGAACTTGGTTGGTCACTAAGTCACAATAAAATTAATACGATCTTCAACAGAAGGCATGAAGAGAAACAACAAATGGATTTTACTAACTTTAGTTACTTGTCTTTTTTAGATATGCTAAACTATCTAAACCATAAAAACAAACAAGTTATTACAAAAGGCACAGGAGTTTACGACCCTCATGATGCGTTAGAAACATTTTCATATGAGCGGGCAAAAAACACATTAACCGAAATCGAGTCAAAATACAAAATAAAAACACAAATCCTCTTTCTGGACACATATAAAGATTTGGCACTAGACGCAAAAAATTTCCACCACTTGGCTTTTAAAAATTCACCAGCGATCACAATTTTATTTTCACTGAATAGGAAAGAGCTTTATGTTTATACAGACAATAATACATTTCTTCCTTTTGCTTCAAGTGATCCAGAAAATGATCAAAAACTATTAAATTCAAAAATTAGGTATGAAATAGAATCTGATTTAAAAACGGGGGATATTGATTGGACCTGTATCCGAGCTGCAGAAGCAACATACTATTTTCTTTACGATTTAACTAGATTAAGTCCTTCGGAAATTAAAGAATCAAAAAGCGAACCAAAAAACCCAATGATGGAACCATTTTTTTTATGGCAGTGGTATTTTGGTCTTTCCTTTTTGATTGGTTTTTTGGGGTTTATTGGAGGAGAAGGTTTTCTATTTTTCAATGCATTGTTTTTTATTCTTTGGCAAAAAATAAGACTTCATACTTCTTTTTTATTAGATTCACCTAACATATACCAAACCATTTCATTTTTCAGTTCTATTTTAATGGCATTAGCTCTTGTGATGATCTTTCGGAAACTTGGATGGGCGACAAAGGTTCACAACTCAATCACAAACTTTGTGACTTATCCGTCAAGTAGTGGATCTAGTTCTAGTTATGGGTCTAGTTCCCGCTCATCAAGTACCTCCTACTCCGGTGGTGGTGGACGGTCTGGGGGTGGTGGCGCTAGTGGAAGTTGGTGACCCTTAACTTTTAACAACACGCTCTGCGGATGCAATCATTTGTGATTTCATTCTCTCAATCACCTTACGATCTTTTGTTAACGCATAAAGCCTGAGACCACCAAGATAACTCATATAAAGTTCATAACTCAATGCCTTAACAAGCTCAGGTCTTAAATTTGGAGAAAAGTTAAGAATACAAGTTTCCACTGTTTCTAAAACATGATGAACTGCTTTATTTCGATAGGCATCAAACTGACTTAAATGAGAAATTTCACCAGAAAAAAGAGCAATGGGGCAATCCTTTCGAGAAGTATTTCTTTGATTTCTGACAATAAAGTTAACCCATTTTTCAATGAAGTCCGACATATTATTTGCTTTTGCCAGAACTTTTAACATAACAACTCTTTGTTGCTCGGAAAGATAATTTAGGTATTCAAACCCAATATCATCTTTGGATTTGAAATGATCATATAAGGTTTTTTTGTAAGCTCCAGCCTTATCCAAAATTTCTGCAATTCCAGTGGCCTGAAAACCTTTTTCACGAAACAATGCAAAGGAACTTTCTAAGATTTTTTGTTTGGGTTTCAAAACGAGGATCCTCCGATTGTTTATAAAAAACGTTTATTCTTTAGAATCATTGTTAGGATAGGAAAGAACTACATTTCCAGTTTTGTCTTTGATCTGAGAACGCCAAATCAATTTTCCTTCCTTAAATTGAATCTGCAAGGATCCATAGTTCTCTTCCCTAAAAGCCTGCCCAAGTTTATATTCTGAATCATATTCCAATGGCAAAAATGGAAGTGGTAAATTGAGAGAACTGGAAGTGATTTCGATTAACTTTCGAGTCTCTGATAATGGAAATTCATATATTTCTGCAATATGCCTATCTCCTGAAAGAATGACTAGATCCTTGGCTTTTGTTTCCCTTAAAAGCTGAAATAGTCTTTCCCTATCATTTGGAAAGTTTCCCCATTTTTCAAATGGCTGTTCTGTTGGAATCACTTGAATTCCCGAAACTAAAACATGTAAATCGGAAGGTTTATTGAATTCTTCAACTAACCATGCCCATTGCTCTTCTCCTAATAGTGTGGCATCCGGTGAATCATTAGGACGATAACGAGCTTTGCCTGTAAAATAAGAAAAAAATGTCCGCTTTAAAGGTGAACGAAAGTATCTTGAGTCAGGGATGATGATGTGAATTTTTTTCTTTTTAAATTCTAAAAAATAAGAATGAAAAATTCCTTTTCCCTCTTTGGTTCCAAAACTTCGACCTTTTGGCATAATAGATCCCACGAAAGAAATAAATACCTCGCGACTTTTTACTTTGTCGGTATATTCTCCCCCACTATCATTGATCCCATAATCATGGTCATCCCAAGTTGCCAGAATTTTTGATTGTGCCCTGATCGTTTTCCACTCAGGTCGGAGAAATTGTTTTTTGTACGCTGGGATTTTTTCTTCAGCAACCAAACTGTCTGCGTAAATATTATCACCTAACAGAAGAATCAGATCAAATGATTCTTTTTCCCATCGCCCAAGGATGGGACTTTCTTTGTCTTGGTGAAGGCAGGAACCAAATCCAATATGTAAACTTTCACGATCCTTTCCCAATACAGAAGACTGAAAAAAAAGGAAACAAATGCTTGATAGAAAAAACAAAAAGAAAGTAGAAAACTGCTTCATATTGGGTTCACCAAAATTATAACGTTATCTAAATTTTTTTAGATTTTTTCTCGATTCGTCAATCGGAAATCTATTAACGTCCTCCTGTATAAAAAGGAGTAATCCGATATGGGTATACAGGATTGTATCGCATCACTTCAGTCCCATATATATCACGCCTGTAATACCAAGGTGAAAACCGATAAAACCCTCTTCTTTGTGAATAACTTGAAAAGAAAACAATACTTTGATAGTATTCATTTGTGACATGTAAGTCATATCCATAACCTGCAAAGGACCATTCGATCGGAAAAAAATCACCCGCCACTATCACCTCAGATTCCTGATACATATCTCTTACTGATCGCCTATCGCCAATGGCACAAGGTTCCATGCGACTGGGGACAGGTCCTTCCATTAAAACTAAACATTCTGAATTGTATCCATGTTTCTCTGCATAAGCCAGTTGTCCATGTGGCCGTTTGTCCAAGGTATGATAAAAACCCTTAAAATATGATTTTTTATCCACAGGGGTACATTGAAACAAAGAACCAAATGTAACAAATAGAAGAAGGAATGGCAACCTAACCCAAACCAAAAGTTTCATGTTGCCATTCTAAACAAAAACTAACAGAGATGCGATGGGAGGTTCCCGCAATTGCGGATACTACCTAAAACCTTTGGGAACCTTTTGAAATCGTTACAGAAACCCTACTCCCAATTTATTAAAGTTTTCTTAAATTGATTCTGTATGGAGTGATACTAGAAGAAACGGGCCGACCTTGGCATTGGTAACCGGAAGGATCCACTAACCCAGTGGACTGAATGGAATATGATTTTCCAACTTCAAGGGAAAGAGTTAGGGTTTGACCCGAACCTGTTGAATACAGATCTGTGTTTCCATCCTTTAGAAAAACATGATAATCGAATCTTGTGGAATTACAATTGGAAGAACTCAAAGTTTGCCGCCCTGAGCTACCAGAAACTTCATATGTGCCAGACTTTTGCACTTGGACAGTTCCATTCACAAGTTGGTTGCTACAAATCGAAGTTTGCCCTTCTCCTAAAAGGATAGGAGTATTCGCATTTGCTGTTGTTAAGAAGAAACATGGTGGGTTTGTTAACACCGCAAGGACAAGTGCATCGGCAACCGGATCACCAGTGAGTTTTGTACCTGGAATTAAATTGTTTTCTTCATTGGAAGAACAGCTGAAACAACATACAAATAGAATGGGAAACACAATCAACAGCTTACGCATAGAATACCTACTTATTATTTTCTAAATAGGTCAAAAATCCTTATACTTGGTTCCCCATTCTGGAATTTTTTTTAATTTTTAACTACTTGGTCCAAAAGGATTATGTTTCAAAATCCGCATTTTGAATCAACGATACATACAAATTGACTCGTATAACAGACAGATGCATTGGCGCAAGTATGCGGAGCAGGACCTCGGCAAGTGGAAGTAACTGCCAAAGGTTTACAAGTGCGGTTGTTTTTTTCGATTTCCGATACCACAAGGACATTGGCAGTTGTTTGGAGTTTTACTGATGGATCTGTTTTCAGTTGGGCTGTGATTGTATAGGAACGAAACTCATTTTCCGTGGTTTCCAATGGTGTTCCATAAATTTCCCCGGTCTCTGGTAAAATTTGGATTCCTTCAGGTAAGGAAGGTTTGGTGACAAATTCGATTTCTCCTAAATTCCGAAGGGTTTGAAAGGAATTAGTTGCAAACAAAGAAATTGTGGGGCTGATTGGCAATCCCTGTTCCCATTTGAAAGGTCGAAGTACGAATGTTTTGGAACCAAAACAAGGTAAGGTAATTCGGTTTTCGCTCTGGGAGGAGGAAGGAAATACAAAAGATTCTTCAGGACAGAGAATTACGGAAACTGTGATCTTTGCGTCAGAAACTTCAGTGAATTTTAGGAATTTGGAATACCCTTCACCAAATAACTGTTCTTCGCTTAGTTCTTTTAAATTTTCACCTTCTATGGAAAAAATCGAATTTTCCATCGCGATGTTCGGAGACACGGAGTTTACTTTGAACGAATTTTCTGATCCAAAACTATTTTCATTTTTTTGATCCCCTGAAACAGGCGATACCAAACTAAGAAGATTTAAGAGCCATGGTTCGCCAAATTGAGAACCTTTTTCGGAACAACTAAGAGCCAATAAAAAGAAGGTCACCAAAGAACAAACCTTCAGTGTCAAAAAAAGAATTATTTTTTTTGTCATCGAAACCACCTCTACTAGAGGGGTGGTTTCGATATGATTTGGTTGGTTAAAAAAAATTTAGTCTGAAAGGATTATTCGCAGGAAGCGGTCATTACTTTAGAACCTTGATTATAAGCCACTGCCACAAAACGATTATCTGCATAAACAAGAGATTTCAAACCAATTTGCTCTGGTGCGACTTGTGATTTCCAGTTGATTCCATCTTGCGAAATCATAATCCGATTGGTTCCAGTTAATGAAAGTGCTACATATATACCTTTTGCATAGGTAACGGCTCTCCAATCGTTTGCTTCTGCAGCTGCGCGTGCAGTCCAAGTGCTCCCGTCAGGCGAAGTCATCACCCGATTGGTTCCTGTTCCAGTTGCAGATACAGCAACATATAGACCGTTTCCATAAGCCACGGAAACCCATGCATTTGTGTCTGTTGCAGCATGAGCCGTCCAATTGATTCCATCAGGAGAAGTCATGACCCGTTTGGTTCCTGTCTGAGCAGTTGCAATGAACTGTCCTTTATGAAAAGATACATGTAGAAACTCATTTGCTTCAGGAGGAGTGCGACTTGTCCAAGTAATTCCATCTGGGGAAGTCATGACCGGTGTAGCAGTGTTTGCCGCCACCGCCACAAAAAGACCATTTCCATAGGCGACTGATTGCCAGGAAGCAATTGCCGCTGCCGCACGATCTGTCCAAGTAATGCCGTCCGGAGAAGTGACTACTTGGTTCCCGCCCATAGCATTCGCAGCAACTCCAACAAAGAGTCCGTTTCCATAAGTAACGGATTGAAACGGATTTGCCACGGTGAGATTACGACTTGTCCAAGTGATTCCATCGGGGGAGGTCATCACGCGATTGGTTCCGTCGGCCGATATAGCAACAAAGAGTCCATTCCCATAAGTAATCGAAGTCCACTGGTTTGTTGCCGCTGGAGTGCGGATCGTCCAATTCAGTGTTTTATTTTGGCAACTTAAGTCTTCGGAGGAACTGTTTGCTGAGGCCGCTGCCCCAAGCAAAAGTAATGCTAGGGAATCATTATTGTCTGACTTCGGAGTACAACCGATTGCAGAAAGAATTAACAAACTTGATACAAGAACAGATAGGGAAAATTTTCTCATTTTAGAGCACCAAAAATAAAATTTAACACTCATCATTCGAATTAACGAATGGAGTGTCAAATCGCATTTTTCATTTAACAATTATTAGTAAAACAAGGATTGAATTTTTTTCCCATCTGGAATCTAACTATGATTTGTATTGATTTTCGCTACAAAGGGTCCAAGGAACCTTTCGACCACCCTTGGACCTCCACATAACCAAAACTTCAGATCCCAATTCGATTAGAATCATTCCGATTGGATGAATTTTTTCCACCAACGCTCCATTAGGTTGGGTTCACGAATTTTCACAATTTGCCCAAATTTGGGTGTTAGGAGATCAATTTTATAAACCTCTGCCTGTTTTTCTAATGATTCAGCCGGTTCATACCAACTGTGCAAAGACAAATTGAACATCCCCCAATGGACTGGCACAAGTCGTTTCCCTCTTAAATCCAAATGTGCTTTGGCTGTTTGTTCCGGCAATACATGGACCGCTTCCCACATTGGATTGTATTGTCCATTTTCGATGAATGTTAAATCAAATGGTCCAAATTTATCTCCAATGTCTTTGAAATGTACATCATATCCGGAGTCACCGCTGAAATAGAATCTTTCTTTTTCACCAATCACAGTCCATGAAGACCATAAAGTTTTATTTCCATTCATTCCTCGCCTTCCCGAAAAATGTTGGGCAGGTGTACAAACAATTTTTAGTTTTCCCAGATCCAAGGTCTGCCACCAGTCTAACTCCGTTAGGCGATCTTCGGAAACACCCCACTCTTTTATATGCGAAGTAACACCAAGTGGTGTGATGAACTTTGTTTTTGTTGATTTAAAAAATTCTATGGTTTGCATATCCAAATGGTCGTAATGATCATGAGAAATGATGATGTAATCAATTGGTGGGAGTTCTTCCAACTTTACCACTGCATCTTGGAATCGTTTCACCATAAAACTAAAAGGGGCGGCAGACTCCGAAAACACAGGATCAAAAAACAAAAGTTTCCCTTCTATATTCACAAGAAAGGTGGAATGCCCAAACCAAATGAATTTTATATTTTCATCCGGTTTTAAAAACTCAGCAAAGTCTGGTTTTTCTTCCGGTAACTTCACATCCGGTTTTTGGTGTTTGTCGCCACCGAAGATAAATTTAAAAAAAAGAGAAAAGAAATTTTGTTTCTCTCTCATTTTCTCTAATACATCGGGTCTACGATTTACAAATTGTTCACGACTCTCGTCATAATGAGTGGATGTTTTTATTTTCTCAAGGTGGGAACCTTCTGGGTCCTTGCCGAAAGCTTTGCATTGGGTAAGGGAAAAAACAAAAAATAAAAATAGATAAAATGGTAAATATCGCAAATACTTCTCTCCACTAAATGAATCGCAGTTTAGACTCATTCAATGGAACAAAAAGTAACTTTGTCGCCCTTCATTTTTCCAGCGTTTTTAATTTTTCTTTGGCTTTGTTGTACCAAAACCCGGTTTTTTGCATTTCCATGATGGATTGTAAAAATTTTATTTCTGCCGACTTCTGATTTTTTCCAGATTTCAAATCAAAAATCCATTTTTCTTGGTCTGGATCCATTCTCCTTTGGTAAAACTCTGAGTTGTCTTGCACTTGGTTGAACTCAATTGTAAAACTTGATTTGTTTGAGAATAAGGAAGTAGATTCAGGAATCACTTTTGTTTTGATTGTAAAAATTCCTAAAAAAACGATTTCCCCTGGTTTTCCATTTATTTTTAAAGTTTTATAACTCTTGTAAGGGTTTAAACGAGATTGCATGTTCACTCGACATTTGTCACCGCAACTTCTTGTCCACTTGAGTTCTCGTATCAAATACTCTTTATCTCCGTTTAAAATATTCGGATTAAAGGAGGAGTTTTTTGCGGAGTTGGAATAAGAGACGTACGACTTTTCTTCTTCTTCAAAATAATAAAAAGGATTTTTGGTAGAATTTCCTTTAAAAGATTCCCTGGTTTCGTCTATCTCTTCAACTTCAAATATTTCGATGTTTTCCCCACGCAAAGATTGTAGTGAAACAAAACTACTAGCGATTAATATATCTGTTCTTTCTGTTTCATCAAATAAAATAAAACCTACCAATGTTTTTCCGCTTTCGTCTTTTTTGTCTCTTGGATCAAACAAACGTTCCGTGGTGGACTTACAGGAAAAACTTAGAATCATAAAAAAAATCAGAAAAACTCGGAAAACGATCATTTGAATAGAAAACATTCTGTTATGTGAGGAGAATTTATAAACACTGTCAACAAAATTTAACTTGCAATTAGGTGGTATTTTCCAAAAATTTGCTGATGCAACGTAAATTTAGAATTTCCTTTTATTTCATTATATTAATATTTCTAACAACAAACTGTATATCTTTTGCAAACAAAATGCCTGAAGTTGATGAAGTCTTTATGAAGGGTATGAAAGATAATCCAACTTCAAAATCAATCACCATTTATCCACCTTCTTTCATCAACCACCCAGAAATCGTCGTTACAGATGCAAAAAGAATCAAACTTGCCTTTGAAGAATCTGGATATTTTAAATCAGTGAATTTAGGCGATAAAGAAGATGAAATTTATGCTTTAGTGTTTTATTCAAGAAAAGCAGACACGGGAAATGGGCCACTTATCGCCGGATTAACCTTTGGAATTATACCAGGAATCGGTAATGATAAAATCTCAACAGAGATTACTTTTAGAAATAATGAAACGGGAAAAGCAAAAGCTTATACTCGCGAATCAGAAATTAAAATTTATATGGGTTGGATTTTTCTTCCTCTCTGGCCTTTTTTTCCTGAAACACCAGAATTGAAAAAAATTGTGCAACAGCAGGTAAATTCAATTTTAAAAGAAGCAAAGGTAGATGGAGTGATCTAAACAAACTCAAACGAGAAAACTATGTCAATCTTGGATTCATTTTCAAATTCCAAGATTGGGAGCTCTAACCCTCTACTTTCATTTAAGGCTTGCGAAAAAAATTACTCAGACCAAATCCTAGATTTTAGATTCAAAACCCTCTTTTTCCAGTTGCATTCACCTACTTACCCAATACAGTAAGGAAAGGTCTCGGTATGCCTCAGTATCTCGCTCTTTTATTTTTGTTCTTTTTTTCCCTTTTCTGCCACTCAAAACCTGAAGAGAATCGTCCTCGTATAGCAAGTTTCCATGCAATTCAAGATGGAGAGATTATCAAAAAATCAGAAGGTGACCTTCCATCAACTATTTCTTTGTCCAACGCAGAATACCGTAACCTCGGCGCAGGGCTTTCAATTCCCGTAAGAATTGCAGTGGTTTGCGTCTCATCCAAAGAGGCAAGTTACTCCTATCACTTTGAAACAGAAGAACAGTCCATCATCTATTCCGAATACTTAAAAAGCAAAGCAGCACTTTACGGAGCAAAAAAATCTTATTCTCGTTTGAAATACCTAGTGGAAAACCAAGCGGCTGCTGGCAAAGAATTGAACGATGCCAATGTTCAGTTACAACAAATGAGTGCATCGATGGAAGAAAATTTAAATCGTCTTCGTATGCAAGGGATACCGATCGATAAATTAACAAAACTCAAACCAGGAAATATTTTGATCGTCGGAGACATCCCTGAAACAAAATTAAATCGAGTTAAAATTCAATCTAGATTATATATTAAGTTTTCTGCCTTTCCTGGTGAAAGATTTGAAACACGAATTGATTCCATATCCGATGTGATTGATCCAGTGAGTCGAACAGTCAAAGTTTTAATCGTTACAAAAAATACCGGTAACCAATTCAAACCAGGAATGTTTGGCACTGGACAAGTTGAACTAGAAAATATTGAAGCACTCTCAGTCCCAAATGAATCTATAATTTTAATCGGTGATAACAGCTATATTTTCAAACAGGTAGATTCTAGTAGCTTTCAGCGAATCCAAGTTGAAACGGGAATCGAAACAGAGGAATATACACAGATTTTATCAGGACTTAAAATTAACGATAGAGTTGTATCTCATGGATCAACATTATTAAAAGGACTAAGTTTCGGTTACTAATGGGATTTATTCGTTTTTCTCTTAAAAATTCACCAATCGTATTATTTTGTTTTTTAATGATATCTGCTTTTGGGATTTATTCAGTAACACATTTAAAAATTGATGCTTATCCAGATGTATCCGATACAGAAGTTATTGTAATTACAAAGTTTGATGGCCGCGCCTCTTCCGAAGTTGAGAAATTAGTATCTATCCCCTTGGAACGCGCGTTAACTGGTATTCCTGGATTAACAACTACTAGGTCACAAAGTATTTTTGGATTGTCTGTGATTCGTTTGACATTTAAAGACCACACCGATGAATATTTTGCAAGAAACCAAGTCAATGAACGATTAAAATCCATTCAATTGCCAGAGGGAACGGAAGTTCCTGAACTTGGACCATTAACTTCTCCTGTCGGGGAAATTCTCAGGTATGCTGTTGAAGGTGACGGAATGCCCACGATGGAGTTACGAAGCATTCAAGATTGGGAGCTGGCACCTCGGCTCCAACAAATCCAAGGTGTGGCTGATGTCATTACCTTCGGTGGTGATATCAAAGAATATCAAATTGAAATCAATCCAATCAATCAGGACAAATACAATGTCTTCCTAAGGGACTTGGTCTTAGCTATTGAAGAAAACAATGCAAATACAGGAGGTAACATTTTTAAACATGGAAACCAAGCGATACCTGTTAGGGCACTAGGTGCAATAGAAAACGAAAAAGATATTGAAAACATCATTGTTACAGAGAAAAAAGACATTCCAATTTATGTAAAAGATATCGGGAAGGTACGAGTCATTCCGCATCCTCCCAAAGGGATTTTAGGGTATCGATTAAAATCAGGCAAAGAAATCAATTCAGGTGTACAAGGCATCATCATGATGCGGAAAGGGGAAAATCCAACAGAGGTATTACGATTAGTAAAAGATAGAATTAAAAACCTGGAAGGTTTTTTAAAAAATAAAGGTGTGCGTCTTCGAATTTTATATGATAGAGAAGAACTCGTATCGAATACTTTAAAAACAGTAGTGAGAACTATGATGGAAGGAATCACAATCGTGATGATTGTTTTGATTTTTCTACTAGGTAATTATCGCGTAGCCCTAGCAGTTGCAGTCACCATTCCATTTTCTTTATTATTCTCATTTTGTTTAATGCATTTGATTGAGATTCCTGCAAATCTTCTCTCTCTAGGTGCCATCGACTTTGGTATTATTGTAGATAGTTCTATTGTGATTATAGAAGGAATCATAACAACCATTGCCATTTCTTCGTTATCAAAAAAGAAATTATCACTGGACGAAATAATCCTACGTTCTTCTGACCATACAGAAAAAGAGGTTTTTTTTTCTATCGCGGTCATCCTTTGTGCTTATCTTCCGATATTTCTTTTTGAACGAGTGGAAGGAAAACTATTTAAACCAATGGCCTTTGGTTTGGCATTCACACTCATTGGTGCTTTGTTATTTTCTCTAACGGTATTACCGGTTATTTTTTCTCGTTTTTTTAATGAAGAACATCGCCGCCAAACAAAAGAACTATTTATTCTTACGCAAGCAAGAGCTTACTTTCTTCAGTTTCTTCATTTTTTTCTAGACCACTCAAAAAAAATAAGTATTCGTATTTATATCGTTGTCGCAACACTTCTGTTTTTTGTTTTCATAGGACTTGGAACAGAGTTTTTACCAGAATTAGATGAAGGTGCAATCAATTTTCGATGCAAATTACCCACCGGAATTCATTTAGATAGGACTGCAAACGTAGCCAACTTGTTGAGAGAGACAGTTGGAGAATTTCCAGAGGCCAAGGTAATCATTACTCAATCAGGAAGGAACGATGATGGAACCGATCCATTTGGTCCCAATAGAATTGAGGGTTTGATAACCTTAGAAGATTATTCAAAATGGAAAACAGTTGGTTCAAAATCTGAAATGATCGAACGAATCAAAGAGAAGTTTGAACGTATTGTTCCCGGTGCTAAGTTTAGTTTTTCTCAACCCATTCTTGACAACGTCGCGGAAGCTGTGACAGGATCAGCGGCAGACCTATCGATCCAACTTTCAGGTAGGGACGTTTCTGTCCTTTGGCAAAAAGCAACGGAAATTGAGTCTGCTTTGGAAAAGATTCATGGTGTCTCTGCCATTGGGATCGAACAAGAGGGACCAAATACGGAACTAGTGATTTCAATTGATAGAGAAGCTGCCGCAAGGGCAGGAATCAATTTTTCTGACATCCAAGATATAACGGAAATTGCTGTTGGTGGCAAAGAGATTAGTAAACTTTACCTAGATAATCATATTTATAATATCACAGTTCGATATCCAGAAGAGTATAGAACGTCTGTGAATTCAATCGGGAATATTAATATCAAAAGTAAATATGAAAGTAAATATCCATTATCTTCTGTAGCCAAATTAGAACTGAAAGAAATGCCTGCAAAAATTGCTCGGAAAAACGGAAATCGGATGGTATCTGTTTGGATCAACATCGAAGGAAGAGACCAAGGTGGATTTGTAAACGAAGCAAAAAAAATCGTGGCAAATCAAATCAAACTACCTGCCGATGTTGAGATAGAGTGGGGAGGGCAATTCGAAAACCTAACAAGAGCAAGTAAACGTTTGATGGTTGCTGTTCCTCTTACATTTGCGATTATTTTGTTTATACTATACTTAATGTTCCACAATATTTCCGATAGTCTTTTGGTGATGTCGAGTATACCCGTTGCTGCACTTGGAGGACTTTCTTTTCTTTTGATTAGAGGAATGCACTTTAACGTATCTTCAGGTGTTGGGCTTATTTCTCTTTTCGGGATATCCATTATGGGAGGGGTTCTCTTTGTTTCTAATTTTAATCACGAAAAAGAAAATTCCCCAATTAAAACAGAAGAAGACCTTAAAAAATTAATTTCCCATGTTTCAGAGATCCAGTTCCGTCCAAGGTTTTTAACACTCACTACCGCGATCATTGGCTTACTCCCTGCCATGTTAACTAACGAAATTGGCTCCGACATACAAAGACCAATGGCGACTGTGATTGTAGGTGGTTTGTTATTTACTCTCATCATAGGAAATTTCACCATTCCCCTACTCTGTTACCTAAGTGAACAAAGAAAATTACGCCATGCGCAAATCTAATTGTAATTTATTTTATTCAATTGTTTGTATTTTTTTAACTTGTTGTTTTGTTTGTTTACCAATTCTAGCGAAAGAAAAATCGAAAAAAGAATTCACATTCGATGAAGCCATCCGTTTTGCACTTCAAAACAACAAACAAGTGGCAATAGCAAAATACGAAATTGAATACAGCAAAGCAGATAGAATTACCGCGGGGCTTCGCCCTAATCCTTTTTTGAATATTGTTGCAGATGTTTTACCTTACAACCCTACCTCAAAAGAATTTGACCCTAATAGAAATCAATATGGTGTAAGTTTTGGCTTTATTTATGAAACAGAAAACAAACGAGAGGAAAGGATCAATGTTGCAAACAAACGATTAAAAATGGAGGAACTCATTTATTTAGAATCGCTCCGCAAAATATCTTTGGGTACAGGAAATTTGTTTATCGCTACTCTTGCAGCTAGAGAAAGATATCTACTGGCAGAAGAAAATCATAAAAACCTCGTCAATATTGTAGAAATTAACAAAATAAGATTTAAAAAAGAGGACATATCTAAATTAGAATTACTAAGATCGGAAGTAGCCCAAGATCAATATGCAGTTGCAAAAGTATCTGCCCAAGTTGATTATTTAAAACTAAAAAATGAACTCATTGTTGTTTTAGGTTTAAATCCAAGTGAGATGGATATTATCCTATCTGGAAATTTAGATTCTTTAAAACAATTACCTACAATTGATTCAGATCGATTATTAAAACTAGCTACAGAAGGAAGACCTGACTATTTAGCCCTTGCAAATGCTGAAGATGTTGCTTTAGCGAATTTCAAACTACAGAAAGCAATTGCAGTCCCCAATGTCAGTATACTATTTGATTCGCTCGTCCAACAAGATCAATTTATGTATGGAATGTCCGCTAATTTAGAATTGCCTGTCTTTTCCAGAAACCAAGGTGAAATTGCCAAAAGCCAATCTGCCAGAAAACAAGCTGCGTTGTTCCGCGAAGAATTATATTTGAACTTAGCCAAAGAAATGGCAATTACCGAAGAGGAATTAAAAGTTAGGTTTGATGCTCTTGAACAAATGCGTCAGATATCTTTACTAAAGTCACAACAAGCTGTCAAAATTGTAGAACTAGCATATAAAGGTGGTGGATCCACCTTACTTGAGTTTTTAGATACGACAAGATCCTATAACGAAACGAGATTAAAATACATTGATGCTTTAGTAGAATATGAAAGAGCATTATTAAATTTAAAGTACATTGCCGGTTTTGATTACGCACCGAATTGAAAAATCAAGTTAAATGAATAACCTAAGGTTCTTAATCCGAGTTTGATTCATCCTCCACCGGGTCAAAACCAGGAATCTGAATTACTTATTACTCAGTATAGAAAATTTGGTTGCTATTTGCTCAAGTCATATGGCATTATGGGCAATCAAAAAACTTGGACATCAGGAACTAAAATGAAAATTCAAATTTCCATTCTATCCATCATCCTCACCTCGACTTTTTCTCAAATTTTACCTTGCGAACCTTTTGATCCGGTTTTTCTAAAACCAACGGATACATCGAGAGAAGATAAAGATTTTTTTTCCTTCAAACAAAAGTTAGAAAAAGCAATCCAAGACAAAGATATAAAGTTTATAGAATCCATTGTGGACCCACAAATTTCTTTTGATTTTTCTGAAGATGGAATGGGAAAAACAAAATTTTTTAAGTATTGGAATTTGGATAAAAATCCAAAAAAATCCGATTTTTGGAACGTTTTTTCGCAAACCGTCAATCTTGGTTTTGCTTATAAAGATAATATTTGGTCAGCTCCATTTTTGTTTACTCAAACTCCAGAATCTGTTGATTCATATAGTTTTTCGCTCATCACAGGAAACACTGTCAATATTCGGAACAAACCATCCAAAAAGGGTGCAGTCCTAACACAGCTTAGCTGGGAGTTTGTTAAAAACGAATATGATGAAACACTAAAACCTGATCCGAACGAACCCTGCAATTGGAATAAGGTTTGCATTTCCGACGGACAAGTTGGATATGTTTGTGAACAATACGTAAGAAGCCCCATGGACCATCGTGTTGGTTTTTCAAAGAAAAACAAAAACTGGAAAATGATTTTTTTTATCCAAGGTGGAGACTAAAACATTTGAACCACTTCCTTACTTTTAAGGAAGTGGATGTTTCCAATTCACTTTGATTTCCCTTGTTCTTTCACAAGGATACCATAAAACCCTTCTTTTCTGCCTTGCCAATAAACACGATTTAGGTTGTCTTCTTTTTTCATTCGTTTTTGAAAAGTTTCTGAATAAAAATCCCATTCCGTTTCACCTTGGTAATCATAAGGCCAAACTTTTCTTCTTTGGTAAGGATGGTTGTCTTTGGGGAATTTTAACTGGTGATACGCCCATTCTAAAACATGAAACAATTCATGATAGATAAAGATGGGATGATTGGCATGATTACCACTTGCAATTTTTTTATTTGAATCCGAGAGAATAGTCAAACGAACCTCCGGATCTGTCTCAGTTCCATAATTCCATTCTGTCCCACCTCCATTGGTGATGAGCACTCCATCCGGTTGGCGAGTGCCTGGCCAAACTACGATGACACCATCTGCTGCCTTTATGGTTTTCAGTTGGTCCTCGGAAAGTTGGGGAACAATGGAACCAATGGAAGGTTGCATCACAAAACGAAAACGATCATCAATACAATTTGTATTTTGAATTTCTGAGTTGGTTTGCAAAACTTCATGATCCCAATGGATTCCTTCGGAAAGGTCTTCAAATGAGTCTCTAAAATATTCAAAACTCAAAAGGAGATCAGAAACATCTTTGGGATTCAAATCAGAATCTAAATTTTGAAATTTTGCTACTTGGGATGGCAAATCTCCTTTCAATCGTGTTTTTGGAATTACTAAAAACACCATCTTCAAAGTTTTTCGTGGAGGTATCTTAAGCCTTTTGGTTTTAAATTTAAGACCAAGATACTTGATGTACAGTTGGTCTCTTAAAAATTTCCAATGACCAAGCAGTTGTGTATCCATCTCGGGATATAAAAGGGAAACTACTTCAAAAGCGTCTTGATATTTTTTTTTCGAAACATAAAGATCCGTTAGTAAAGAAGTATTCCATGCGATGGAAGGAAGCAGCGGATGATCCTTTTTATCTTTAGAAAGATATTCGGAAAAAAGTTTATGCCAACTTTCTCTTTCCTCCAAAGACATTGTTTCATCTCGAAAAAGATCCCCTAAATTGTATCCTGTATGTAAAGCAGCCGGTGTCCCACTCAAATCTCTAAGGCCTTGCATCAAGATAGAACGAGCATTTTTCTGGTCATTTAACCGATCGTAGGCGACTGCTAAAATATTTATAAGAAGTGCATAATTTCCGTCCCCAACTTTGGCCCTTGCATACGGAATGACTTTTGCAATCAATTCCACCATTTTAGAATATTGATTTTCAGGATTCAAACACCAGATTGCGGTTGTTAAGCTAGAAACTTCTTCTGGTTTATGAATCTCTGCATATTTCAAAGCAGAAGAAACACATTCCTTCGGCCACTTACCTTTGGTATCTGCCAATTGGGAGGATGAATTCAATCGCAATTGCCATCCAAAAACATCTTCCGGTTCTTTTTCGATGATGGATTCGGAGAGTTTAAAAGCAGCCTTAAAATCCTTTCGTTTCATCAAAGAATCTGCTTGCGTCCAAATGTCTTTATCCACAGCAAAAACTGGGCAAAAACAAAAAATCAGACAAACCAAAAAAAGATGTTTCATAGGGAATCTGATTTTATAGGAACTCTTTGAAAAAAGATTCCAAAAAATATGGATTTTCCTAATTTTTTAGAGTTTGGTTCTTTCCGATTTTGAATCTAAAAAAACTGAGAATCAAATCAGGCTCCTATGATTTTATCGATGATACCGTATTCGATGGCTTCTTTTGCGGAAAACCAAGTGTCTCTTTCCGTATCTTCCATCATCTTCTCTAATGGTTGGCCTGTTGCCTTTGCCATGATTTCGTTTAACAAATCTTTTTCTCTCCGGACAGACTCGGCAAAAATTCGAATGTCTTCTGCGGGTCCTTTGAACTCTCCCATCACATGCGGTTGGTGGATGAGCACTTTACTATGCGGATAAGCATAACGGTATCCTTTCGTTCCCGAAAGAAGCAAAACGGCACCAAAGGACATTGCCATACCTAAACAAGTGGTGTAAACTGGATTATGGAGGTTTTTCATTACATCCAATATCGCCAAACCTGCATAAGTTGATCCTCCAGGAGAATGGATATATAAGGTAATTGGCCTTGTTGGATCCAATGCTTCTAAATATAAAAAACGATCAATTAAATATCTGGCAGAGTTATCGTTGACCTCGCCCCAGAGAAATACTTTCCTTTGTTCCAGATACACATTTTCAATTTGCCCATTTGAATATACTTGAGTTGTTTCCAAATGATTCCTCCTATGCTACCATCAACAATTGAGAGTGTGCCTCTGGTCGGAACGTTTCACCAATTCCGTTGCGGAGAACTTTTTTGAGGTATAAATGTCTTTTTTTGATGAAAGATAAAGTTTTTCCTTCCGATCTTGAGATTTCAACTAACGAATAGTTTTTATAGTAATAGAGTTCGATTAACTTTTGATCATCGGGATCTAGTTTTTTTACATTTTGAAAAATCGTTTCATAACATTCTTTTTCAAAATAGGTGGAATGTAATTCTTCTGAGTTTTGGTCCATTTGATTCGGATCGACAAAAACTAAATTCTGATTTTCCTTCTTTCTCAAAATGCGGTCACTATGTTTGATGATTGCTCTTTTCAAATGAGAAGGAAATGCTACCGGGCTTGTCATTTTTTCCAAATTTTGATACAAATCCCAAAATGATTCCTGAGCAATATCCTGCGAAAGATCCTCATCACCGATAATCTTTGACGCAAATTTGACCGCAAAACGAGAGAACCGGTTTTGTAACACTGCCCAAGCACGAAGATCACCAGACTTTGCTTGGTTTAAAAGTTCAATATAGGATTTGTCATTCATACAATTAAAAGTCCCAGCCCATTTCAATTTGGTTCAAAAAAAAAGATAGGAATCCTTTATTTTTTTTAAATCGGTTTCCCACCTGGATTTTTTCTCATCAAACCGAAACCTCAAATTAGGTCCAATTTCCTCTGAATCGCCGACTTATCTGCTTCCGTCTTCGCAAAAGAAAATGCCTCCCGGAAGTAATCCTTTGCTTTTTTTGGCTCTATCCCCAAATACAATTCGCCCAAAAGATAAAAATAATAGGGATTTGATTTTAAATCCAATCCATCCATTTCCTTAAGAGCGGCCTCTCTCCCTTTGGCACGAAACAGAGCATAGGCGCGATTCAATAAAATGATTTGCGATGGTTCTAACTCCAAAAGGCCAGTATAAAGTTGAAAAATTGTCTCCCATTTTTTCTCACTTCCATCGGGAAGAGTATGCCAATAAGCTATATTGGCTTCCAAATGGTATTTGGAAAATTTTGGATCTTGGTTTGCTTGATGGAGGAAATACTCTCCTTTTTTGATAAAGTCTTCATTCCAAAGAGATCTATCTTGATCACCATAAAGAACAATTTCCCCTTCCGAATCCAGTCTTGCATCAAATCTAGAAATATGGAAACAAAGAAGAGCAAGCAAAGCATTCACTTCGGAGGTATTGGTTTCTTTATATTCTAGGAGTAAAGAAGAAAGATGGATTGCTTCTAAACATAAATCTTTTCTTAAAATTCTATCCTGGCTTTGTGAGGAATAACCTTCATTAAACAAAAGGTAAATGGTCCGAAGGACAGATGTTAGTCTTTCTTCCCACTCATTTGGCGGAGGGAAATCCAGTGTAATATTATTTTCTCTTAACTTTTCTTTTGCCCGAAAGAGTCGTTTGCTTATCGTTTCTCGGTTCGAAAGAAAGGCCCTCGCAATTTCTTCAATTCCAAATCCACATAAAATTCTGAGGGATAAACCAATTTGCGATTCCAAAGGAATTGTTGGATGGGAAAGTGCAAAGATCATACGCAGTTGGCTATCCATGATATTTTCATCTGAAAGATCCAATTCGACTTCGAATGCTTTTTGGTCTCGCTGATAAGTTGGTAGAATCTTTTTCTGAAATATTGAATCTCTATGGATTAGATTCTTTGCTTTATTTTTGGCAACTGCATACAACCAGGCTATAGGGTTTTCTGGGATTCCATTTAGACCCCATACCTGCGATGCAACCAAAAAAGTTTCACTTGTTATATCCTCAGCAATTTCAATCTGATTGAATCCATACTGTTTACAAAGTACAGAAATGATTTTTGAATATTCAGTTCGAAAGAGGTGAGGTAAAACATCTGATTGATTCATAAGAATTTAAGAATATTCTATTTGTTATTCTTGTTTATGAATTCCCATCACTTTCCTGACTTCTACACTATTGCCCTCACCCATTAGAATGGGGCAATCCTTTGCAATTTGAACGGCATCATCGAAGTTATCTGCCGAAATAATGATAAAACCAGCAAGAGATTCTTTTGTTTCGACAAATGGTCCATCTGTCATGATCTGATTGGACTTGATCACTCTCCCTTCCGTAGACAAAGCAGTTCCTGATTTGAATTTTTTTTGGGAAAGAATCCCATTCACCCATTCCTGATATTGTTTCATATAGATTTGCAATTGTTCCGGTGAAGGTTGTGCTTCTTTTGTGAGTAGATCTAAACGCATTAAAATTAAGTAATCTTCCATTTTTATCTCCGTTTCATTGTTTAATATTTCTTTGAATCAATTTTCTTACCTTCGATTCATATTCAGATTGATTTGTATCCCAAATCAAACCATGAGAACCAAAATCAGGAATCCAAACTTCACTTGGACCTGAATAAAGTTTTGCAAGAGACTCCGAATGTTGATAGGGTACAATAGAATCTTTTCTACTATGAATGAACAATAGCGGCACATCTTTGGCAAAAGGCAAAGAATTTTCCGGACTTGCCAAAGAATCAAATTTGCCCCGACTCAATACAAGACCAACCAATGTTTTTACCATCCAATTTGGTAAACCACTAGATTCGGGAGAATCCAAAATCAATCTTTCAAAACTTAAACCCGGGTTTTCGAGAACCACCGCTTTGACACCTTTTAATAACGGAAGGACTATCAATATCGAAGAAGCTCCAACCGAAGACCCAACCATTAGAATATTATTATATTTTTGATTAAAATACAAATAGGCAGATAAAACATCTCGAGATTCTCGACTTCCAAAACTTAAACCTGGGAAACGACAAGGTGCCTCACCATGACACGAAAGATCGAAACTAAAAACATCGAAGCCCTGATGAAGATAAAAAGGAATGAATCTTGAAAACTCCCTCCGATCAGATCCTCCTCCATGTATAAAAAGAACCACTCCCTTATGCAAAGATATCCCATTCTTTCGAGTTGGGACAAACCATCCTGGTAAGTCATACCCATTTAAAGACGGAATCGAAATCTCTTGGAACCACAAACTTTTCGTTAGTCGAATGTTTCCACAAGATTTCCCCCAAACCGTTTCACCATCCAAACTACATTCCCGAAAGTCTTTAGTGATCCCCTTCCATTTGGGAAACAAAATCTGATCGCTTGCCGACCAAACCCCAATAATGAATACAACCGGAACCACCAAAAATAAAAGGACAGAAAACCATTTCAATCCCCAAAGAATTCTCTGTATCCCCCGCCGTTCCGATTCTGTTTGTTTTTTGTTCATTCCCATCTCCTTTCCTCTCTAGATCAAATGAAGATGAAAAAAAGGGACAACCGTGGTGCAAAAAGGTGAAAAGATTAAGAATAAAATTTAGAATTTGAGGAAGGGTCTTGCGAGAAATGAGGGATTGTGTTAGGAGGGGGAGCGCACCTTCCCACGAACCACTCCCCTCCACCCTAACTCGGGTGGGGGTTTGACAACCCACCCGAAAGATTATGTCTCATTGCCTCCCCCATCTACAAAAAAAGAAAAACCATCAAACCCTTGTTAAAATCAGTTCAGGCAAGTTTTGGCATGGAGCTTTTAGGTATAAACTACAGTTCTGTTTTTGCGGCCTCTGGTCTTTCTTCTACAAAAGTGGCCTTTACCCTTTTTGAAAAAAACATGTAGGGGATCCAAATGACAGCACCAATGATAGACCTAACAATTTCTTTTGAAGTATCTAAGTCGAACATCGGTTCATCCTTTATAACAAGAGAACCAAGCCAGGCATCAGTTGGCAGTAAAATCACAGGAAGAATCGTAAAAACAATATAAGCTTTAGGAAATTGATAATGTTTTTTAAAAAACAGATAAGTAAGAAAAAAAGAAAACAGGATCATCAACGAATTGAAAGTTCCTTCAAAAATTAATAGAGGTTTCCATAATGGATGATAGGATTCTGTGCCAGGAGTGGTAAGGTATTCATAACTTCCATCAGTCAGCAAATTATAAAATAAAGGCCCCATAACAAAGGCAAGTCTTACGGGATAAACGATGAGACCCAACCCAACGAGGAAGAGCCACCCCTTTAGCCCTTTCAAATTTTCTTCTATACTCATAAACCACCCCCTAACTTTCTATAAAAAACTGATTTGCGTTATATGACCAAAGAACACTTTTTTCTTGATTTAAAATACTAAAATATTTAATTTTCCAATCCTAATGTTTCTTTTTCACCGCAAATATAAATACTTAGTTTTTTTTATCGCCTTATTGCAACTTCGCTGCAACACCTTGCTCCAACTTTTTTCAGAGCCATTTTATGTGCATGAGTATCATTTAGAAAATGGCCTATCCGTTTACCTCAGTGTCAATTCAAATGAACCAGTTGTCAAAACTTCCATTTTAGTCAATGCCGGTTCTGCCAATGATCCGAACGATGCCACTGGCCTTGCCCATTATTTAGAACATTTGATGTTTAAAGGTACGAGTCAAATTGGTACGACCGATTATTTACGTGAAAAACCTCTTTTGGACCAAATTGAAAATTTATACGAAGATTATCGCCAAACAACAAACGAAACTCAGCGCAAACATATTTATTCTAACATTGATAAACTTTCTCTTGAAGCTGCAAAGTTTGTGATTCCAAATGAGTTTTCTAGAATACAAAGCCTCATGGGAATATTCCATTCTAATGCATTCACATCTAATGATAGAACTTACTATGTAGCAACAGTCCCTGCCAATCAGATTAAAAACTTCTTACGTTTAGAATGGGAAAGATTCAAAGACCCGGTATTTCGTACATTCCATACCGAACTAGAATCAGTTTTCGAAGAAAGGAATTTAAGAGTCACAAACGTTCAGTCAAATTTATTCAAACAGTATTTTAAGATTATGTTTCCCTCCCATCCTTATGGAGAAAAAATCCCCATTGGAACGGATGAACATTTAAAAAACCCATCCTTAAAAAAAATTCAGACATTCTACAAAGAACACTACATTCCATCCAAAATGGCAATTTGTATGTCTGGGGATATCAATCCAAAGGAAGTTCTAGAGGAAATCAAAAAGACATTTGGCACCATACCATCAAAAATGGAACCGATTCAATTAAAAATCCCCGAACACAAACCACAAGAATCTACAAATCAAATTGTATTAAACTCTAAAAAAAAGATATATCTCTTTGGGATCAAAATCCCCAAACAATCTCCCAAAATTTTTGCAGAGGCAAATACCATCGCATTACTACTGGGAAATGGTTATAACGGGTTATTAGACGAAAGTTTGTTTTACTCACAAAAAGCAAATTCCGTATCGGTATCAACAACAGAATGGAAGGATTATTTTTTAATCAATATATGGGTAGAGCCAAGCAAAGGGGTATCTTTAAAAGAAACAAAAGAATACATTCTGTCCGCATTTCAGAAAATTGAAAGTTCCGATATTACAGAGGAAATGTTTCAATCCGTTAAAAATAACCAAAGGTTATACTTAATTAAAAAGAAAGATGATAATGAATTTCGTTTAAACGAAATCTCTGAAGCATTTTTAGCAAACTGGGGTTATGGAAAATTACAACAAAAGTTTCTATCGATCAACGAAACAAAACTTGAAGACTTAAGCGAGTTTGTAAAAAATTTCGTAAATCAAAACATTGTATCAATAGAAACCATTCCTGGACCTTCAAACTTTGTATACATAACAAAACCGCCTATATCCAAATTGGAATTCAGCAAAGAAGAAGAATCAAAATTCAAAAAAGATTTTTCAACAGAACCAGATCATTCTATTACGCCCGAGTTTGCAAATTTCGATTTAATCGAATCAAAGGTATACCCAAACGGGAACCAAATCATTTACCAAAAAAACAAAGAAAACTCTTTGTTTAAATTCAAAATGATCATTGAAAAAGGTGCCTGGATTAGCCCTTATTTGGGTATCGCAATCGATTACTGGAAACATTTGGGCACCGATTTATACACAGCAAGTGCTCTTTCGACAAAGTTTTATCTTTTGGGTAGTTCTGTTTCTATTGAGTCAAATGGAGAAGCACTAGAGATTGTTATGGAAGGTGAAGACGAACAATTCATTTCTTCATTTCGATTATTAGAGCATTCAATCAAATCGGTGGCTTCTTCCAAAGAAGTATGGGACCAACTTCTAAACAATCATCTTCAATATTCTGAACTCAAAAAGGAAGAAGAAAGCGAAATCGATTCAGCACTTCACAACTACTCTCTATTTGGAAAAAATAGTTTAAGGTTTTTCCAGGCAAATCGCACTGAATTAGAAAAATTCAAATCCTCCGACGCAATTGATCTCTTAGGTGATCTTCTGAAGTATCGATCTAAAATTACTTATTATGGTAAATTAGATTTTGATACACTTGAAAATAACGTATTTCGCGAATACACGAATCTTCCGAAAACCATTGATCCAAGTCTTTTGTCAAAAAAACAATATAGAACCAACCCTGAGACAACATTCTACGTTCTTCCAAGAAAAAGACCTCATGTAGAACTCACTTATTTTTCTACCGTATTTTTACCCTCTTCAGTCAATTTAGCCCATTTTTCAATCTATAACTCATTGTATGCGGGGTTATCTTCTCCATTTTTTACTACAATGAGAGAACAGACTGGAAATGCTTATGCTGCTGATGTATTCATCAGTATGCCTGAATTTGAAAAAGAACCCGTTTTATGGCTTGCAAACCTTTCCTGCCAAGCAGACAAACTAACAAATTGTTTGTATGATGCAAAGAATAGCATTGAGTCTCCCAATATAACAGAACGCAGGTTTGCCGAGGCAAAGATCTCCGCCTTCCACTCCGCAAGTACGATTCGAAAATCACATAGTTATTTGATCGATGAGTTTATCCGATCTTCTCGTTTGGGATTGACTGAGGATCTAGACAAACGGATGTATGAATCCTTAAACGAAATCCAATGGAAAGATTTTATCGGCTTTACAAAAAGTATCACAGGGGCAAGCTCCTTCCAAATCTCTCTCATTGGAGATCCTAAAAAATTTAATCGCCAAAGTTTAAAACCACTCGGAAGAGTGGAGGAACTGAATGAATCGGCAATCATTGGTAGATAGGAGATAGATATGATAACCCAACTCAAAATGATTAGTAAAGAATATAAGCACATTCGAATCCTCTTTTTAGAGGCAGTAGTGGCATTCCAGTTGGTTTTTTTCAACATAGGAAACTTAGATTTAGACCATTCATTTGGAATTTTCGACAAAATTGGTTGGGCGAAAGATTATGGATTATACATCCAAAAAAAATCTTATGAATCAAAACTCCTCAAACAAATTGAATCTACTCCAAGTTTGGTGAGAGAAAACTGGGAACTTGGTCTTTTTTATTTAGACTTAGAAAAAAACCCGGAATTAGCCATCCAATATTTCACAAAAGGATTTGAGAATGATGTAACAGGAAACTTCCCTTTCCAAAACAAAATTTTTGAATCTCATATTCGTATGGGTCTGGAACTTTTTAAATTAGAAGAAATGGTCTTCAAATATTGGGAATATGACTACAATCTCTATTCAAAAATATGGAACGAAAAGTACGACAAAGCATTAAGTTATTATAATATTGCAACTGGAATGGAAGGTTCTTCCTTCTACAACGACCCTCGAACCGCTGAATTTTTTAATTTTGAAGGCAACTTACGTTTTTATGCCAACGATTATGTTAATGCAGAAGAATCTTACAAAACATGCATTTCATTGCAAAATGACCGCGAAGAATGTTTCGTCGGTTTAGCGCTCGTTAAATTAAGGAATTCACTAAATTTCCCAGAATCAAAATATGCATTAGATAGTGAAGCATATTCTCTTCTTCAAAGAAGTTACGAAGCCCATGAAAAAGAAGAAAAACTATTATCAAAACATGGACTTTTCGAATATTGGGTTCACTCCCCTGCCTACAGAAGAGACCATATACAACGAATTGAACCTTTGGCCCTAGAGATGACACAAAAGAAAAATGATATCGGTTTGTATCACTACGTACTAGGCTTAAGTTATTATGACAACTGGAAAGAAAATCTAACACCGAAAATGCTAAAAAGTTTTGAATTAGCAGCAGAAATGGAACCTGATAGTTTAGATTACTGCATCGAATATGGATACAATTATGCCTATTACGAAGATTCGGTAAAAGGAATCAAACTTCTGGAAAGTTGCAAAGAAAAATTCACTCCTAGTTATCGTTTGCTTTCTCATTTAGGTGATAGTTATCTCCTAGCTGGGAACTATGAAAAAGCTAGAGAATATCATTTAGAAGCAGAAAACAGCGAAACTTATGCCGGCCAAAGAGACAATGTAGTTTCTCACCAAAATTCCTATTCGATCGGAAGAGCAAATTTACTTTTAGGAAACAGAAGTGAAGGAATCAAATATTTAGGTTTAGCGTGCAACGGAGGACAAGGACTCTTGCAAGCATGTACACGACTCATGAAGGAAAAAGAATAATGGAACAACAGCAATTAGAAATTAGCAAAAACAGAATCTTAAACAAACTCTCCTCTCGAATCAGTTTATTCGGAAAAATACTTATTGTTTTAGGAGTTTTATACTTAATCGGTGGATTAGTCACGATCAAAGATAATTACGGAAACATTTTCGAAGGAATCCTTCAAATTATTTTAGGATATTTGACAACTAGGGTATCAATTCTTTTTAAAAAAGCTTCTACTCTTGAGAATCCAACAATAGAAGACTTACTTGCTGCCTTTGAAGCCACAACCAATTTGTACACGATGCAGTTGTACTTTTATGGTTTTATTTTCTTCCTTGCTTTATTCACTTTATTATCACTTGCCTGGACAAATCTTTCATGACTCCCATCAAGAATTTAGTTTCGTCAAATCGATTTCAGTTGATATTTTTTCTTCTTGTTTTGATTGCAGGAAGTTATTTGGCAAGTGTTCGCTACTTTATCAAAGACAAATTAGATTTTGCTTCATTTACCGACGTAGATATTGATCATATTAAAACATCAGTGATCACTGCCGATGTCCGTTCCATCGAAATTGATAAACGAGAAGCAAAAGTAGAATTAAGAATTTTTCTTGCTGAAGAGTTAACTCTAAACCGTAAATCCGACACACCTAACGAAGAACTTAGATTGATTTCATACAGTAGTAATGAAGAGTTTGTATTCAAAGCAAAACAGCCAATCCGCAAAATACTAATTACCTTACCTTTGGTTGGAACAATCACAGATTATCCTTTTGATACCTTTCAATCCACTCTCAGTTTAGGTTTTTTCAAAAAAATCTCGGATCTGGAAACTGTTGGCATTCCAATTGTGTTAAATATGCAATCGCCAATTGCCAGTTATAAACTCGAGTTCTTTGAAAAGCCAGTAGAAGACTATTGGAGCGATCGAACCAGCGGAAATGTGGATCGTTTGATTCAGGTTGTAAGAACCAAAAGCAATCAATTTGTTTCCGTATTTATGATGGTGATGATGTTTTTTATCGGGCTTACAACAATCCTTATTACAACAAGAATCCTACTTTATCAAAAGGCAATCCAAGTCTATGAATTGCTGTTCCTGTCAATTTTGGTGCTTGTTTTACCTGCTCTCAGAAATGCACAACCAGGAATTCCTGGATTTGGAGTCCTCTCGGACTATCTTTCCTTTTTCTGGGCCCTTGGTTTAACAACCGTTTCACTGCTGATCCTGCTGATTTACTGGCACATTTTTAAGGAAACAACAGATCTAAAACAATGAATGGTCCAATGAGAAAAACCCTACCCTACTGCCTAAGAATGAATGGTAGGACTGTATTCTGCAAACTAACAGAAATAATCCTATTATCGATTTTTTTAAATTGTGCTTCAGCTCCTAAGCCAACTCTTGCCAAGGATAATTTAACACAAATCGTAAAAGCAGGTGATTGGTATTCCACTCAAGAATACCTTGTAAAAAATCCAGGAAGCGTTGATTCTATCAATGATCGTGGAGGCACTGCATTACACGAAGCTGTTTTGCTTGGCGATGCGAAACAAACAAAAACACTAATTCAGTTCAAAGCCAACTTAAATGTAAAAAACAATGTAGGGATGACACCTCTACATATTGCGAGTTTACATGGTTATACTGATTGCGCAAAGGTTTTGTTAGATGCTGGTGCTTCGCCAAACGAAAGAGATAAAAAGTTTAAGTTACCAATTCACTACGCCGCATCGAATAATACAGGTAATATCAATGTATTAAAACTCCTAATTAAACATGGATCTTTACTTGATCCGAAGGATTACAAAGGAACTGCACCATTAGTTAATGCAATCAGAAAGAAAAATTTTCAATTTGCTAAATACCTTATAACAAATGGAGCCTCTATCGAAGTATTGGACGAAGATGGATTTAGTTTATTACATTTATTAGCACTGAATGGTAATTTGGAATTAATGAAAACCATAGTTGAATTAGGTGGAAACCCAAACAAATTAATAGAAAATGGTAACGTTTCTCCACTTCACTTTGCTGCTATGAACGGACATTCCGAATCCCTCCAATACCTCCTAAGTAAAGGAGCAAATCCAGATATTCAAGATGATACTGGTTATACAGCACTACACTATGCTACCAAAGAAGGAGACCTGGAGATAGTCACCGCGCTTTTACGTAAAAAAGCAAATCCGAATCTCAGAACTCGTGATGGTTATAGTCCACTCTTCATAGCAGCACAGGAAGGTTACGCAAACATAGCAAGAAAACTATTAGAAAATCATGCGGAACCAAACTTGCAGGGTCACGACAAAAGAGCATCCATCCATAAAGCGTGTTACGAAGGTCACTTAGATGTCGTAAAAGTATTGTTAGAATTCAAGGCTGATTCAGAACTTCAATCTCGACATGGTTGGACTCCATTGATATCTGCAGCAAGCAGTGGTCACGCAAAAGTAGTTCAGTTCCTAATCGATCAAAAAGTAAACTTGAATGCGGTTACAGAGTATAAGACCACTGCCCTTTATGGAGCTGCATCAGATGGTTATACCGAAGTTGTGGAAACTTTATTAAACGCAGGTGCCCTAACAGATATACCGGGAACAATTTCACCAATAGATGTTGCAAAAGCCCACGGCCACCACCATATTGCTGACCTAATTAAAAACAGAAGTAAGTGAAATAACCACTTACTTTATTTGTATACTTTGGATACGGAAAGATCTCATTTTGTTTGGCTAAATCTACCGATTTACGAGTATCTGCATTTGGGATTTTCCATCATACATTGACTGAATGAGCGATTCGTATTTTTCTGCAACTACATGTCTTTTGACAGATAGTTTTGCAGACAACTCTTCACCTACTTCAAAAGTTTTAGGAAGGAGTCGCACCTCAACAATCTTTTCGAAACTTTTAAATCCATTCTCTGTGCGAATCAGATTTTTTACTTCCTGTTCGATCTTTTCTTTTACTATTCGATTCGTTGCCAATTGTTCATAAGTGGATCCGTATTCCGAAAACATTTCAAGTGCCGGTAAAATCAATGCACCTAAATACTTTTGATCCTGTCCCACAACCATTACTTGGTCTATCAAAGGTGATTGCATGAGTTTATTTTCAATGGGAACTGGTTCAATATTTTCACCATTGAGAAGTACAACCGTTTCTTTCGTTCTTCCAACAATTTTAAGTGTATTGTTAAACGTCATGATCCCAAGGTCTCCTGTGTTCAACCATCCATCATCTGATAAAACTTTTGCAGTTGCTTCAGGTCGTTTGTAGTACCCTTTCATAATTTGCGGTCCTCTTACATAAATCTCTCCTTTGATTCCTTGTTTCGGAGGATAAATGACATTACCGGTTTCAATATCTTTCAGTAAAATTTCTGTGTAAGGAAATATTTGCCCTACACTTCCCACAACGAGATGTTTTTCTGTACGAAATGCAAGTCCTGGAGATGTTTCAGTCAATCCATATCCTTCGAATACAGGAATCCTAATGGTATTAAAAAATTCATCAATATGAAAGGGTAAGGATCCACCGCCAGAGACTGAACCTCTTAGTTTCCCACCTGTAGCTAATCTAAGTTTGCTTAATACAATCAAATCAAGGATGAGATACGGTAAAAAAAGACCTGCTATCGAGACTAAGGAAACAATAGCGAGCGATATCGATTGAAAAACATTTCTTCCATGAAGATCCAAACGATTACCTTTTAAAAATTGAATTGATCTTTGGATCTTTAATGCACTTCCATACGCTAATTTGAATAAAACTTTTTTTATAACTGAACCTGTTTGGATCTTCGACTGTATCCCTTGGTAAATACTCTCCCAAAGTCTTGGTGCTGAAGCCATAAAAGTAGGTTTTACAATCATCAAGTCTTCTCTGATATTTCTTACATTTGTATAATATTGAGTGGCACCCATCGCAATTGTTCCCATTTGAAAAACTCTTTCAAAACTATGCCATACAGGCAAAATCGATAAAAATCGATCTTTCGGTCCAATCTTTATGGGTATGTTCCTTAACTGCGATATCATGTTCGCATGAGTTAACATTACCCCTTTCGGTTCTCCTGTAGTTCCAGAAGTATAGATGATCGTAAATAAGTCATCTGGTTGAATCGCATTCGCTCTTTCCTCTACTCTTCGATCACCTAACTTTCGCAACCGCCTACCTTTTTCGAGAAGATCATTCAAACTCAAGATCCTTGGATACAAAGGACTCCCTGGACCAGATTTTTCCGCACCATTACTATGGACTTGCGTATTCAATACATCGGGCTCGCCATCCATAACAATCATATGTGTTATATTTTGTAGTTTGGAAATATTCTTCTTAACTTTCCCTAGAGTTACTTCGTTTTCTACGAAGACCATCTTTGCATCCGAATGAGATAGGATGTATTGTATATCACCATCTGTAACATCCGTACCACGAGGAACATCCGCAGCACCGCAAAGTATAATTCCATAATTAGAAATAATCCATTCTTTTCGATTTTCAGATAGAACTGCTACATGTTCATGCGGTTTCAAACCGATATCTATTAAGCCGGTTGCAAGCGATACTCCAGTTTCATATAAATCTTGAAAGCTAATTGTAGTGAATTGTTTTTCTTTGTTTTTGGTTCCAAACGCTGGTAAATCTCCAAACTGCTTGGCACTATCGTAAAATAACTCCGCTAGATTTTTTGCTGTAATTTTAGAACCCATTTTTCTTTCCCCAATACTCGCAAGAGTATCAGAAATAAAAAAGTAGTCTTGAACGCAACGGCTACTTCGAAAAGAAAATGGCCTGAAAAGCTTCTTTCTTTTTTGTAAAATCGGAAGGAGCAACACCAAAAGAACGACGAAAAATACGAGTGAAGTGAGACTGATCAGCAAAACCACCCTCGTAAGCAGCATTTGATAAATGCGGATGATTTGCTAAATAGTCGACCGCCTTTTTTGTTTTTAGCCAAAGTTTATAAGCAGAAAAAGGAACACCTGTCTCCTGACGAAAAAGATGACGAAACCTTTCTACGGATAAAGAAGCCTCTTTTGCTAAATGAGAAAGTGAAAACCGATCAAGCTCTACATCTTTGATACTTTTTTGAATGCGTGGATCCAATTTGCGATTTGATTGTTTATCAAAATTTTTATTTATCATTTCGAGAATTTCTCTACGAACACCTCTATTCGATGTTTTTAATATTTCGCTTATCTGATGTTTCAGAGTTTCCGTAAACACGTCACCTACCTCAAATGCTGAATATTTTGAGGCCAAACTTCTTTCATGAAAAAGTTGATATCCGGTTGTTAGTGGATCCAAATAAAGAAGTGTAAGATTACCTTCCCCACCCCTCATTTCATGACTTACACCCGAAGGAATACAGACAACATTGTATGACTTCCATTCACCATCTAACGTTCGCAATTCAACAAAACCTGAATCTGGCAAACTAATTTGTATAAAAAAATGACTATGCCGATGGGTTGAAAATGCCTCACCTCGGTATGTAGCAAAATCTTCCCAAATCAAAAATTGTTTCATAAATTTATATTCAGAGACACAAAGAGATCAGTAAGGGAAATATAATATGTGGTAAACAAAAAAAAAGATGGTCATCAAAACATTTCCATTCCTAAAATGTAAATGAAACAGTTCCCACACGAATAAATTAGAAAAAATATTTTTCATACTATCAAAAAAACAAGAAAATACTTGCTAACTTTGATTGAATGAAAAAATTCTTTAACGAATGTTAGCAATTTTGCATCTGGATAACCAAACCTGCGGAATGGAATGAGGAAAGAAAATTTCATGCTTCGTTCGTTTTTGATGAGAAAAATCACAGGTATATTGCTCCTTCTTTTTTACGTTAGTTGCAATCCATTAACATTAAATAACCCCTGTGATCAAAAATCAAAGAGTTACATGGAGGCCTTGTTACTCTCTTCCTTATCGGAAACTCCTGTTGCCTTCTGCGGATTCCGTGTTGGTAATTCACCAAAACTCTGGGAAACACAGGCATATCTCAAAGCATCGAATGCAGAAGCAAATGATGGCTTCGGATATTCCGTAGCCATCTCTGGTGATACGATCGTGGTGGGAGCTGCAGGTGAGTCAAGTAACCAAACGACAATTACAAATGGACCCACAGCGAGTACAGACAACACTGCATCGTCTTCTGGTGCTGCCTATGTCTTCCAAAGAACCGGTTCGTCTTGGGCACAGGAAGCCTACCTTAAGGCACCTAACGCAGAAAGTGGTGATCAGTTTGGCAATGCGGTTGCGATCGATGGCGACACCATAGTAGTCGGTGCATTTTCCGAAGCAAGCAATCAGACCACTATTACAAACGGAACTATGGCCAGCTCCGACAACTCAGCTAGCATAGCAGGCGCCGCTTATGTGTTCCAAAGAACGGGTTCTACTTGGAGCCACCAAGCTTACCTAAAACCTCCCAATCTAGGAGCAGACGATCGTTTTGGTAACACAGTTGCTATCGAAGGGGATACAATCTTAGTTGGATCTATTTTTGAGGACAATAACCAAACAACGGTCACAAATGGTACGAACCCAAACGATGACAATAGCCTATCCAATTCAGGTGCGGTTTATGTATTCCAAAGGTCTGGTTCCACTTGTGCATTTCGTGCTTATCTCAAAGCTCCCAATGCCGATGTCGAAGACAGATTTGGCAATGCGATTTCTATTTCAGGAGACACTGCTGTCGTTGGGGTGAACCTAGAGGACAGCAATCAAAATACAATTACCAATGGACCTACTGCCAGTATAAACAATTCATCTTTATCGTCTGGTGCAGCCTTTGTGTTTTTTAGAAAGTAAAACGGATTTGAAACATAAATTACATTCATAAATGAAAAAACAGATTCCCTATCAAAAAGAAATCCTTCTTGTCACAATGACTACCCTTATCTTAAGCATTGTGTATTTTCTTTTCCTCCGTCCAAATGGAAATGGAAATCAATTCACAAAAACTTCAATGGAAGTAGATCAAAAAGGACTCTCAGCTTACCACAAACGAGAAGTGAATTTTACCATCACCAAACACAAACGTAATATCCAAATCTGCTATAATTTATACTTAGAAACAAATCCAAAAATCGAAGAAGGCAAAATCCAATTTGATTGGCAAATCGAACCTGATGGAGTTCCCATAAAAGTGGAACTCATCCAATCCGATTTTACATCAGATTTACTCATTCATTGCATCCAAAAAGAAATCAGTTCTTGGGAATTTCCTCCTCCACCAGAAAGATCACATAACACCTACGCAGAATATACATTTTTCTTTAAAAAAGAAGTGAATCTTCCAAAATAAGTTGAGTAATGCCAACGATTTTCAAAGAATTGCCCCATGTGGAAATATAGGTGGATTTTTTTATTTTTGATTCCCCAATTCTTATCTGCAGAAGGATTTCAAAAAGGCAATCTCATGTTATTTGGTTCTGGATCTTATGGTCTGGGAATGTCTTCGGGAAGTTTAGAACGTTATGCGGAAACATATAATTTCCCATCGTATTTAACGTTTCGCGATGGCCTTAGCCCTGAAGCAAGAGCCCTTTATTTTTATGGTCTTACCGAATACAATTCCGACCAAATCCAATTGAACAGCCATTTGGGTGAAGTGGGAGTGCAATATGCATTATTTAAATATATTTCAGTTGGACTAACGGGTGTTTATCAATCGATAGAAGCATCCAACTTACGACAGTTGGAACCTACTTTTGTGCTTTTAATGGGAAACCAATTACAACGCCAATATTCCTCAAATTCCATAAGTGATAGTCTCTTTTCAGCCGAATTAGTTTCATTTTTAATTCGAAAAGACCAAAGAATTTCTTCGATCACAACAGGGAATTTGGATTTTGGAATTCATTTTTTACCAAATTCTGTTTTCGATCCTTATCTCCGTTTTGGCGGAGGAATTGGAAACGAACGCCAGGCAGGTGGAAATGTGCAACGTTTGTTCGCTGGCATTGGTTTACGTTACCATTTTGTATCCTCGTATTTCCTTTTTTTAGAAGCTTTAACTACCAATACCTACATTGTAGATTATAAAGCCCAAGCTTATACATTCCGTAACCGAGGCAATTTTGAAGAAAGTTTTGTTAGTCTAGGATTTGGAAAACAATTTTCATTAGGTTCTAACACTGATGAATCAATTGTTGCTGCAGATGTCCAAACGATCGAAAAAACAGAACGAAAAGAATCTCCACCTCGAATCAAAACCTTTTCATTTCTCGCCAGTGAGATTTTTGAGCCAAAAACTACTCGAATTCATGTAGAAGGCCGAGCAAAATTAGATGCCCTTGCTCGTAGTTTTACGATTGAGTACCCTGAATATGAAATTTTGATCATCAACTTTGTGGCACCCTTTCCTGGTTCAGAAGAGGAAGATCCCT